>DLVS01000741.1 GCA_003445095.1 Verrucomicrobiales bacterium | reverse complement strand
AGTGTGGGACGCATTCACTAGCCAGCCATTGACCGAACCACTCCGGCATCAGGGATATGTAGAGGTCGCGGAGTTCAGTCCGGACGGGAAGCGTATCGTTACGGCCTCTGCTGACGGAATCGGTCGAGTGTGGGATGCAAGGACCGGCCAACCGTTAACCGAGCTGCTCCGGCACGAGCAACTTTTGCACACGGCAGCGTTCAGCCAAGACGGCCAACATGTGGTGACGACGTCGGCAGATAAGACGGCGAAGGTTTGGGAAGTGCCTCCGCCCCCCTTACCGGTCCCGGACTGGTTTATCGACTGGGCTGAGGCGCGAGCTGGCCGTCGATTTGACCCGCAGAATACGGACGATCTCATTCCGATGGCGGATCAAATTCGGCAGCGCGAGTGGGTGTCAGCGCGCACGGACACGAATTTCTACACGCGAATCGCCCAATGGATTCAAGCCGATCCCGCCACCCGCACTATCTCCCCAATGGCCACTGTCACAGTGCCTGAGTACGTGCGCGATCGGATCGAAGAAAACCTCCTTCCAAGTTTGCGCGAGGCGGTTCGACTCGCTCCGACCAGTGGGCTGGCGTGGGCTCGGTTGGCCCGGTTGGAAGCGGGTCAAGACAAGGCTCTGAATCCAGGGCGTCTCGCCGAGGCCGAATTCAGCGCTCGACGCGCTGCGCGTCTGGAGCCTGAGACAGCTGAGACGTGGTGGACGCTGGGAGCGATCCAGTTGCAAGCAGGGCAGGCAGACGAGGCGCTTCAGAACATCGTCCGAGCCCTGGAATTACAGCCCAGAATTCCGTTGGCGTGGGAGCTCAAAGGGGACGCGCTGCTTCGGGTGCGAGGTTCGACGGAAGCATTGGAGGCATATAGGCAAGCACTTGAGTTGTATTTTGCTACTGCCACGGACGCGTCGATCTGTGCGCTCAAAGTTGCTGCCCTCCAAGTGTGGTTTGGCAACATCTCCGATTACGCTACGACCTGTCAGTGGATGCTCCAGCGGGCCGATCGTGCCGATCAGCCTGACATCGCCAACCGCGTTGCGAAGTTAATCAGCTTGCGGCCAACCGCCGACCGACAATCGGCAGCCGCCGCACTGGTCCTGGCCAGGCGCGCCGTCGAGCTAGGAAGAAACAATCCCTCCCTCCCTGAGCTTCAGTTGTCATTGAGCATGGCAGAGTATCGCAGTTGTAATTATGTGGATGCGGACCGGATTGCTGCGGCGGCGCTTTCCGGTCCTCCCGACAAATTCATGGAAGAAATGGCGCGGCAGGGGGTTCGCAGCAAACTGATGGAACGGATGCATCGGAGTTTGACGCCTCCCATTGATCTCCATGTGAGTGGCACCGGAGGTTTTTACCGGGCGATGAGTCTATTCCAGCAGGGGCAAACGATGAAAGCCCGTGAGGTGTTTGCTGAAGCCGAAGCGAAGATGAAGCCGCTGCCCGCCGATGAAAAGAACCCGCTCGCCGATGAAGCCACTCCCGACGATCTCATCCTCTGGCTGGCCTACAAAGAGGCCAAAGCCATGCTGAATTCGGAGGCACAGCAAAATATTAAACATGATTAGCTCACTTCGTATTACAACCGGGTGAGTTCCTATGCCCAAACTCAATTTTACCCAACTCGAGTTTGACCACCAATCCTGCGAGCTGGCCGAAGGGGTCACCAGTGTTGGTCGCGACGCGAGCAACTCTCTCGTGATTCGCGATGGTTCGGTATCGGCGAATCACTGCGAGATTTTGGTAAACTGGAATGAGGTGATCGTTCGGGAATGCGGATCGAGAAATGGCACTTGGGTGGCCGGGGTGCGGGTCGAGGGGCAACGTCCGGTCAATCATGGCGAGACCATCCGTTTCGGTCGAGTGGAGGCTCGGCTCGAACTTCCCGAACCCCTGCCCGACGATAGCACCGCCGAATTTGAGCGGCTCGCAGTGAGCCGGGCCGCGGAACCGGAACCCACCGGGCCGATCGCCCGGGTCGTCATTCAGGCGGCTCAAGAGCGCAGCTCCAGGCGGGAACCAGACATTAGGCCCAACGAAGTCACAGAATTGTGCGCCGCCTTGCGCTCGGGGGAGTCTCAGGCCGCCGTGCAGTTGTTTGAGCTGGTGTACACCGAACTCCGACGGATCGCGGCGCAGGAGATGGCGCACGAAGCGGCCAACCACACGATGCAAGCGACCGCGCTCGTCCATGAGGCTTGGCTACGGCTGGGAGCCGATTCGCAACCGCCTTGGCAGAACCGCGCGCACTTCTTCGCCGCCGCGGCTGAAGCGATGCGGCGAATTCTCGTGGATCGTTCCCGGCGCAAATTGGCCCGTTGTCGCGGCGGTGGAGTCGCGCACGAGGACGTCGATGAGCTCGAAATCGCTGCGGCCGAGCCCGTGGACGATGCTCAACTGATCGCTCTGAACGAAGCGCTCGACCGTTTCGCCGCGCTCGATCCGAAGAAGGCGGAATTGGTCAAGTTGCGGTATTTTGTCGGCCTCACCGTGGAACAATCGGCGCCGATCCTCGACATCTCCGAGCCCACCGCGAAGCGCTGGTGGGCGTACTCCAAAGCGTGGCTGTACCGTGAGCTCAGCAAAGGCGCTGGAGGGTGAACTACGAAAGGTTAACCAACCTGCGACGATCCGGCCTCTCACCTTCAAGTTACCAACTTCTATCTTACTCAATTCTATGAGCGACTCTCGCCCTACCCCGAGGAAATTCGATCGACCACGAGACTTCGCACGTCTCGAAACAATCGACGGATCACCTCGCTCCTTTAGGATGGCGCGCAAATCCAATGTCCCCAGCCCCCGCCCGACAACATCCCGAAGACTTACTGCAACACCAAAGTGGTCCAAGGAGGGAACAATGCCGAACAGCATGTCATCATGCTCTGCAAACAGGATAATCTCATCGGCCTGGAATACGACTTCTTCGAAGTTCCCGACCGGCTCCGCATCTATTACGATGAGAAACTGATTCACGACACCGGCGAGGTATCGGGATACGGCTCGTGGACGTACAAGTGTAATGGGACGAATGACTGGCTGCTGGTCGTAGTGGAACCGAATCAGGAGATCGATACAGAATGGTGGTTTCTCATCACCTGTCACTGTGACTGGGAGGAAATCAACGAGCAATGATGCTCCCGCAAGGCCAGTTCGTTCCAAACGCCGAAGAGATTGGCCACGCGTCCGTTCCGAGCGGCCACACGAGCGAAATAAACCGACGGGGAGCGGAAGAAATGCCGTGTTGCTCGGAGGGATGCAGACGGACGCAGGGCTGGTCCAACCAACTTTGCACGCGTTCGGTCCCTTCGTCGGAGGCAGTGGGCGCAGCTGCAGCCTCCTGTTGGCGCGATTCGGATGAAGTTCTGGGCGACTCCTCATCGAAGGCGGGACGAAACAATTCCGCCGCGTTCTGTAACTTGCGAATGGACTGCTCCTTCATCGAGTGCCAGCAATCCGAGATTTCGTGACACGGCGAGCGACTGGACACCTATCGGTCGATGTGGCGGTCGCGGGGAGGAGAAATCCAGCGTGAAAGCCAATTCATGCGACAGTGTCGGCTCAAAGCGCCGCCTTCATTTCCGGTCGCGTCCTGTCATTGCTGGTCGCGCGTCGTGGATCGGCAGTTCTGCTTCGGCGAACTCGAGCGTGAAAAATCTGTCCGGCGGAATCTTCGCGGCCCCCGGCGTCGCGACGGTGCCCGCCCGCTGGCCGGACTGAAGAGTCCGCTCTGCACCTTGCGCGAACTGCCCGCGCGGGTCATTGGCTAACAGCGCCCTCACTCAACACTCCCCGCTCTTCGCGACTCCTGGGCCCGCTCTAACGTCGCGGCAGCGCCGATCTCTTTTGGGCCGCGATTCCGGCCCGTGAAGTCGCCGAATCTCGACGGGCCGACGTTCACCCGTCACTGCGGCCTCAAGCCAAACACCCGCTAGCCGCCGCTCAGTTGCCAAGCCTCAACCCCTCTTCCTGTGACTTTCTGGCGCTCTCCGTTAGAAGCCCGTCTCCTGATCGAGATTGACAACGCATCTGGAATCACCGATGCGTTATTCCAGTGAATGAGCTGGTGAAGATGGCAAAAGCCTTGGCCGATCCGACCCGGGTGCGGATTGTTTCCGCGTTGTTGGAGCGGGAATTGTGCGTCTGTGAGCTGTGCGATTCGCTTGGAGTCACCCAATCCACTTTGTCCACCCATTTGCAGGTCATCCGCAAGGCAGGTTTGGTCTCAGCTCGCAAAGACGGGAAATGGATGTATTACGATATTCATGCGGACGGGCGAGCGGCCCTAGAGACGGTCTTTCAGGCGTTCGGTGAATCCTTGAGGTCTGAAGCGGCCTGACGTCGGGACCGGCAAAAGCTCCGCGCGCGCCTCGCTCTCCGCGATGACGGAGCGTGTTGCGTTGGTTTCAAGGCCTCGTCCCGAAGGCAAGGAGTACGGCGGTGAGACCTCACGAAACAGTGGAACGGCTTATGAACAAATATTTTTCCGAGTTTCTCGGCACCTTCGCTTTGGCGTTTGCCGGCACCGGCGCGATCGTCATCAACACCGCAACCAATGGAGCCGTCAGTCACGCGGGAATTGCACTGACCTTTGGACTGATCGTTCTGGCCATGATTTACACGTTTGGCGACGTGAGCGGCGCGCACCTCAATCCCGCCGTGACGATGGCGTTTACCTTGGCGCGACGATTCGGGTGGCGTGAAGTCCCGGCCTATCTGGCCTCGCAAATTTCCGGGGCGTTCGTCGCCAGCGGACTGCTGCGGCTGCTGTTTCCGAGCGACGCGACGCTCGGCGCGACGTTGCCAGCGGGGAGCGTCATACAAAGCTTCGTGTTGGAGACAGTGCTAACCTGCTTGTTGATGCTGGTCATCCTTAGCGTTTCTACGGGAGCCAAAGAGAAAGGAATCACTGCCGGAATCGCCATCGGTGCCGTGGTCGCCTTGGAGGCGATGTTCGCCGGCCCTATTTGCGGAGCTTCCATGAATCCCGCTCGGTCGCTAGCCCCGGCGGTGGTCAGCGGGAATCTGCAACACCTCTGGATATACCTAGTCGCGACGACGCTCGGCGCGATCCTGGCCGTTCCCGTATGTTGCGGGGTCCGAGGAACGGAGTGCTGCGGTCGATCCCTCACGCGCGCGGAATCTTGATCAGCTACTTCACGTATCCCATGAACAACGACTCTTCTCTCCCGCTTGTCCTTGTGCTATGCACTGGTAACTCCTGTCGCAGCCACATGGCTGAGGGCATTCTGCGAGCAGCGGCCAAGAGCCATTTCCGCGTCGCCAGCGCCGGCAGCAAGCCCACTGGTTTCGTTCATCCGCTGGCCATCCAGGCACTGGCGGAAATCGGCCTCGACATCTCCGGTCATACCTCGAAGCATATGAATTACTTTCTTCAGGAACCCGTCGAGACCGTCATCACCGTCTGCGGCAAGGCCGACCAGGCGTGTCCGATGTTCCCCGGTCAATTGAATCGTCATCACTGGGGCTTTGACGATCCGGCGCAGGCCGCGGGAACTCCGGACGAACAGATGCCGGTATTTCGACGGGTCCGGGACGAAATTCGGCGTGTCTTTGAAGCTTATGCTTCGGGGCGACTGGATGAATCCAAGAGACCGACTGCCTGAATAGTCCGTGTCCTTTTCCCAACGACCACGTCAACCAGATGGATTATGAAAACAACACTCGTCGACTCGAATGCAGTGCGCGAAGAGGTTCGCAGCACCTACGGCAAAAT
>DLVS01000581.1:5654-7423 GCA_003445095.1 Verrucomicrobiales bacterium | reverse complement strand
TCGTAGCCCATTTTGTCGACGTACCCCCCCGGTCCACAGAAATCGGTCTGCATATCGATGACCAGCACGACCGTATTCTCCGGCCGAAGGTCACCGTTGTAGGGCCAGGGATAAGGATCCGCTTCCACGAAGCGCTTCATGCCGCCGCACCCTCCGCGCTAGCGTGAGGTTCTTCCGCCTGGTGCGTGACTGGGGCATGGACCGTCGCGAACTTGGCGCACGCGACGAACACGATGGCCACAATTCCATAGCTCAGGGCGACGACCGGGGACTGCGCGATCCCGATGCGTTCCCCATGCATGAAGCCGAAGAATGTCATGATCGCGCCGGCGAAAGCGAAGCCGCCCGCCTTGAAAAACTTCCGGTCGATGACGCAAACCCCGATTGCACCGAGAATGAGTCCGCCGAGAATCGAACCGCCCCCGAGCACTTGGAGGCCGTGGTATAGCACGCCTTCATTCCGCATTTTCGATTCGAGGTCGGCAAGTTGAGCCGGAGACAACGCTGGCATCACCGTGCCCGCCGCGGCGAGAGCACCATTGATCAAGGTTACGGCCCAATTCGCGAGATGCGGCACCAACGCCAAGATAATCGCCGGTGCGTGCGATTTGGGTGTCTCTTGGAAGGCTTGTGAACCAATCAGCATCGCGATGTAGAGCAAGATGGGCAGGATCGCTACCGCCGGAATAATCGCGAGCATTAGCGAAATGGTGCCGAACCAACACAGGAGGATGACGAAGATTCCGGTCGCAGCAGAATAACCGATGCGTCCGCCCATCGCCTTCCAACCCGGGTGTCCAATATACACCGCGTTGATGAAGGGGTTCCCCAACAAACAGCCAATCAGGCTCACGACACCATCCGCAGTGAGTACCCGCGTGGTGGGGAAACTGTCTCCGGCGACCGCGGCGCTCTCGACGTTGTCGATTGCTTCAACCAAATCGTAAATCCCGAAGGGAATCGCGGTTACCAGCAGGATTCCGAGGAACTCAAATCCAGAGAAAACGTGCCCAAAGACGGGCAGCGGAACGCGGAAGCCGAAGTTCGCGAAGGCATCGCCCACTCCCTTCAAAGTCAGGCCGCCGTAGTTGAGCCCCGCCGCGGTTGAGCCCCAAGCGATCGCCGTTCCGACGGCAATGGCGATCAGGCCCGCCGGGATTCCGCGATACTTCACGCCGCCGAACCAGCTGAGGAGGATGATCGCGAAGCACACTAAGCCGATCACGGGAGTCAGAAACATCTCCAGTGCGGGCCGCATGGAAATGAACGTGATCGAAACGCCCGCCAAAGTGCCGAGGAGCGCTGCCCGAGGCGTGATCTTCCGAATCCACGGCGCCACGAAGCCACCGATCATCAGGACGAAACTTTGGATGAACACCCACGTCAGACCCGCTTCCCAGCCTTTGATGGGGTCACCCGTTTTCAGCGTAATCGGCAGCATGATGACAAACGTCACCACGAACATATGCGGCACGCTGATTCCGGAGGGGAGCGCGCACACGTCGTTCCGGCCCGTCTTCTTCGCGACCTGATAAGCTAACCACGCGTAATATAGGGTGGAGAGACACAACATCAGACCCGTCGCCGGAAGAATACGGCCGAACACAAGATCGTCCGGCATCTTTAAGACAAAACGCAGCAGCGCCGTGAGGGTTAGGAGATTGACCAGGATGTTGGTACCGAAGCCGAAGAAGGCATTCCAATCTCCGGGCACCCAAATCTTGGGTTTAAACAGTGTGGCAGTGGTGTTCATGGGAGTGGCTTGTTGG
>DLVS01000581.1:0-5438 GCA_003445095.1 Verrucomicrobiales bacterium | reverse complement strand
GAGCCGACACAGTCTTCCGGAACGAGGCAGTCGTAACCTCGGTCATTGGCCTCACGGACTGTAGTGTTAACACACACTTCGGTCGTCACACCCGTGACAACCAACTGGGTCAGTCCCTGGTGCTGCATAATCGATTGCAAGTCGGTGGCGTGAAACGCGCCTTTGCCAGGCTTGTCGATCACCGGCTCCGCAGGGAGGGGATACAGCTCTGGAATGATATCATGTCCCGCTTCTCCACGGATTAAGATTCTTCCCATGGGTCCCACATCACCAATGCACGTCTTGCTCCGGCCCCGGATTCGTTTCGTTGGCGGCAAATCGGTCAGATCGGGTCGGTGGCCTTCACGGGTGTGGATCACGGGCAGCCCGGCTTTACGCCAGGCAGCGAGCAATCGTTGGTTAGGTTCGATCGTTCGCCGCAACTGTGAAACATCGTTACCCAACATTTCGCCGAATCCGCCCGGCTCGAGGAAGTCCCGCTGCATATCGATGATCAGGAGCGCGCAGCGCCGCCGATCGAGTTCAAACGGATACGGCTCAGCCTCGATGGTCTGAAGCGGGTTGAGGCTCATGGAAGAAGGAAACGGTCGGACTCAAATTCAGAAGAAGATTCCAATTCCGCCGTAGGCTTGGGTGATATTGGAAACAGCATGCCCTGGGGCGTTGAATTGCTGCATCCCCTGCAAGTTTTCATCGACGAAGTTTTGGTAGCGGAAGCCCGCGTGGAAATTCCAGTTGCCGTAACCCTTGGCGATAAACTTGAGCGGGATCGTGGCCTTCAGGCCGATCTCGTACAGACCGAGCGTCGAACTGGGCGCGTAGTATTCACCGTAGAAGTCGCTGTTGGGCAGCATCAGCCGGAACGGTGCCTCGATTCGGAGTCCCCACTTGTCGAAGGTGTATCCCGGCGTGACGCCGAACTCGAAGTAATAGCTAGAGCCAGGACCGGGTTCGCCAAGAAATACGTTGTAAGGCACATCTGCCGCGGTCGCTTTTCCCGTCAGTTCTTTCCAGAAGAGGAAATAGGGATGCAAGGCGAACTGCTTTAACCATGGGCTGTCATCTAGTCCGAGCTTTGTTTCGAGGTGCTGCGACGTGCCGATATTCAGAATCTGCATGTTAAAGGCAGTATAGGTCACATCGAGCTTGAGCTGATTGAGGAAGGTAAACGAGACACCGGCAATGGGGTCGATTTCCACCCAATGCGTTTTCGGTTCGCTGCCGAACGGCGGTTGCTTGGAAACCGGCTCGCTGGCGAAGTCATTCCACACTCCACCCACCAACGTCACGTCGTTCAGCCAGGACTTGGACTTATACACGTTGACGAGCCCCAGAACGAGTGGCTGAAAAGTAAGCCCGTCGTCCTGCACGATCATTCCGCGCGGGGTGAGGTAAGCATCGGCAAACTCGAAGTTGAGCAACAAGTTCACCCGGGAAGGTAACACCGGTTCGGTTGGGACTTCGCCCTCATTGGGCTGTTGGGCCTGCAGGTGAGTTCCACAAAACATACCGAGGCCCGACGCGAGCGTCGCCGCAGCCAAAGCGCCGCCGCGTCGGGCCAGAAACGTGAGGGTAGAGGAACCAGGTGAAGTCTTCGAAGTGGCCATCATGTTCGGAGAAGTTTCTTAGGTGGGGACTGCGAGTATTTTGCTCGCAACTCACGACAAGCGACCGTCGTGCCAGTTCCGAAACGCCCTGGATTGTTGCATTTTAGGCCATTTTTGATGCGCCGGTGGTTTCCTTGGTTGCGGAGTGTTGTTCCATCTGTCGCCGGTGAAACACTTGAAACACTTCCGGGTTAGCGTGAGGCTCAACTCGGTATTCCGTCTCAAACTTTCGACGCCGGAGCGGGATCGATTTCTTCCTGGGCCAGTTTTCGGTAGATGCGCGTTCGGTGCACACCGAGCAGCCGCGCGGCGTCAGCGATGTTGCCGCCCGTTTCCTGCAAAGCTCGTTGGATCAGCAAATCTTCGGCGGCGGCTAAATTCAGCGGCAATGATTCCGCTGCGGCCTGACGCGTCGCGCGAGTCGCTGTAGCCGGCCTTTCGCGGACAACAGGAAGTCCCAAGTGCTCGGGCCGAATGGCGTCGCCCCCGCTTTCAATCAAGGCGCGCTCGATAATGTTTTTCAGTTCGCGGACGTTGCCCGGGAAGTCGTAGTGCTGGAGAGCGTCCTGGGCGGGCGGTGTCAACGGCGGCGGCCGCAACCCCATCTCGGCGGCGAAGAGCCGAAGGAAATGGAGCGCCAACACCGGGATGTCTTCCGGTCGTTCCCGCAATGTCGGCGTGTTGACTCGATAGCGCGCGAGACGGAAGAACAAATCTTGGCGGAACGTTCCTGCGCCAATGCGTGCATCGAGATCCGCGTTCGTGGCTGCCACGATGCGAACGTCCACCTTGCGTGATTGAGTCGAGCCGACTGGGGTCACGCAACCGTCCTCCAACACTCGCAACAACTTCACCTGCAGCGACGCCGGCATGTCGCCGATTTCATCGAGGAAGAGCGTGCCGCCGTCCGCCAATTCGAAATAGCCCTTGCGATCAGACACCGCTCCCGTGAAAGCCCCCTTCACGTGCCCAAACAGCAGCGACTCGGCGAGTTCGCCTGGAATCGCGACGCAGTTGACGGGAATGAACGGTCCCTGGGAACGCCGGCTGTCGAAGTGAATCGCTCGCGCCACCAATTCCTTGCCCGTTCCGCTTTCACCCGTAATCAGCACGCTCGTCCGATCGAACGCCTGCAAGCGCCGGATCTCTTCGATGACTCGGCGGATATGCCGACTGCCGCCGATCAGGCCCGCCAGGTTCCAACGCTCCGCTTCCAATCCTGACAGTACCGCCAGTTGTTCATCCGCTCGCTCCCGGGCCTGTTCGGCTTCATGCCGCCGCCGGATCTCTTGCGTGAGTTCGGCAGTCCGTACCTCCAAGGCCTGGTTCTTTTCCCGGAGCTCGCGCGCCAGCCGATTGAGCCGCATATGCGTGGCCACCCGGCTGATCACTTCTTCCGTTTGAAACGGCTTCACCACATAGTCCACCCCACCCGCGCTGAACCCTTCCACGACACTGGCAACTTCAGTCCGCGCGGTGAGAAAGATCACGGGAATCTCACGCGTCGTCGCGGTCTGCTTCAGCCGGCGACAAACCTCTAGTCCGTTCAGGTCGGGTAATAAAATGTCGAGGAGGATGAGATCCGGCGCCGCGCGTTCCGCCACCTTCAACGCCGCTTTTCCGCCGGAGGCCGCCAGGACCTCGTATCCCTGGGGTTCCAACGCCGCGGTCAGCAGCGCCAGATTCTGAGGCGCGTCATCGACCACCAAGATTTTCGCTGAGCACGAAGGACTCACCGACGCGATTCGGACTGGAGGTTGGCGGGCGCTCCCACCATCGCTCTCTCGTTGAGGATTCGGAGAATTCCATCCATATCATAACTGCGCATGAGATGGCGGATCGCCTCGGCCAGAGTTCGCCCTTCGGGCCCTAGTTCACGCAGCTCTTGGAGCCCCGATTTGAGCGCTGTGGTGCTGTGAAGTTCGGCCGCGACCGTCAGCCGTGCCAATAGATCGTCGGGCAGGATCACGCGTGAAGGTGGCGCGTTCGTTTCCTCCGCGTCCTCCACGTCAAGTTGGGTACGTTCAAACGTGGCGCCCGTATAACGCGCCAGGCATTCGAACAGTCGTTGGCTCCGAAATGGTTTGGTGAGGAAGTCGCAACAGCCCGCCTCCCTCGCCTCTTTCTCGTGGATCGGGAGAGCCGCGGCGGTGTGGGCGACCACGGGGACCGCTGGGTTCTCCATTCTCAGTTGCCGCGCCGTCTCCACTCCACTTATACCGGGAAGGAGGAGATCGAGGAAAATAATATCCGGACGCTCCCCGCGAACAGCCCGAATTGCGTCTTCCCCATCGATGGCCAATCGAACGTTGCAGCCGATCGCCTCCAAGAGTCCTCCCAACACGTCGCGATTCTCTTTCCGGTCATCTACCACAAGCGCGTAGATGCGACATCCCGGCGCCAATCGACTAATTTCCGGCTCTTCGATCGCCGCGTGATCTCCACTGGGCGGCAACGGAATCGAGAACTGGAAACGAGACCCGATGCCCAAGGCCGACTGAAGTTCCAGCCGTCCTCCGAGGAGCTCGACCTGTCGCCGAGCGATAGCGAGCCCAAGCCCCGTGCCGCCGTGATCTCTCGCGCCCCGGCCTTGGTGAAAGGGCTCAAAAATATCCTCTTGCTCGGCTTCGGGAATTCCCAATCCGGTATCGATCACTTCGAACCGCCAAGAATCTACCGACTCGAGCCTGAACTGGAGATACACCTCCCCGCGACGAGTGAACTTCACCGCGTTGCCTAGCAGATTGATCAAGACCTGGCGCAACTTCCCTTCGTCGCCGCGAACGAGGCGTTGTCCCGTCGGCACCGGCTCAATCCGAAAGCCAATTCGCTTTTGGGCGCACAACGGACGGAAAGTGGCCGCGAGATTTCGAATGAGCGCGGCCAAGTCGAATTCGACGGGATTCAACTCCATGCGACCCGCCTCAATTTTTGATAGATCGAGAATTTCGTTAATCAGTCCGAGCAGATGCTCGCCACCGGTACTGATGCCCATGACCGCGTCGTGCTGTTCTGGAGATAGTGAACGATCGCGCCGCATGAGCTGAGAATATCCGAGAATGGCATTCAGGGGCGTGCGGATCTCATGGCTCATGTTCGCCAGAAAATCAGACTTGGCTTGATTGGCCGCCGCGGCCGCCGCCTCCGCTTGTTGACGTTCCTTGACCTCGAGTTGCAGAGCGCGATTGGCGGCCGCGATCTGCTCGGTGCGACGCCAAATTCCGACGAGGAAAGAGGTCACAAGCGCGGAACAAGCCAGCCCGCCGAACAACGCCCAGTTCGAGCGCATGCGCGCTTGCGTCGCCGCGAACGCGGGTCCCGGATGAAAGACGAGAGACCAACGCCGGCCGGCAAATTCCAAAGTCGTGCGCAAGGCGTCGGCGCCATCACGGACGGTGGCATCGCCGTGCATTCGCGCCCCCGTCGGCGAGTCGTCGAACAAGGCCGCACGGATTCCGCCCGCCTCCAGACGGCGGAACGCGCCACCGACAAGGTCCGCCACTCGAAATACGGCGACGGCAAAGCCCGCCAGTTCGCGGGACGCTAAATCATTGGAAGCAGCGGCCCCGCGGTACACCGGACGTAACACCAGGACTCCTTGCTCATTCGTCGGCCCTTGAGCCAGACGAACGGGCACCGTCGCCACCGTTTGGCCTGAGGTTCGCGCTTGCTCGAGACAACCGCGACGGAGTGGGTCCGACTCAAGGTCGAAGCCGAGAGCGAGCGCGTTGCGTTCGGGAGGCTCGATGAAAAGGACCGGAACGTATTCCGGCCTTGGTCGAGCGGGAATGAGCGCCGCCCCAGATCCCTCTTCGCGAAAGCCAAATCCGG
>DLVS01000513.1 GCA_003445095.1 Verrucomicrobiales bacterium | reverse complement strand
CAAAGGCGGCACGAAGGCTTTCTCACCGCGAGAGACCGAACCGCTTCGCTGGGACCACTGGACCATGCAAGCCGACGGCGGCACCGGCGGACGCGACGTCGTCGAACCGGCCAGTTGGCTGCTCGCTTATTGGATGGGCCGCTATTACGGATTCATTACGGCTCCCCTGTCCAATGATCCGCGGCTGGTTGAGGTTGGCGCGAACGAAGCGTCGGTTGGTGGTGCGCGGGCGTACGCAGGTCCGCCTCGTCCTTAGTTTATGGTTGTCTCGCGGCATCCTGGATTAGGAAGCATTCGCCTCCGGCGCGTTGTTTTCCGCGTCCCGCCGAAAGCCTCGTTGAACACCCTTTTCGGCGGAAGCCGCTGATAATCTGTGTTCATCTGCGTCCATCAGTGGTTGAACTTCCGAATCCAAGGTCATCCTAGGGTTTGACTGTCATGCATCGCCGCCAATTCCTTTCCGCCATTACCGGTGCCACCACCACCGGCATCGCATCGGTGAGTCAACTTCGCGCACAAGTCCAAGCTCAGGTCGATCAGGCGACCAGTTCTGGGGCAGCGGTGGTGATTGACCCCAAGCCGTTGTTTGACATTTCACCGCATCTCTACATGCAGTTCATGGAGCCGCTCGGCGTCACCGATTCGTCGGTCGAAGCCGCGTGGGATTACGATCGCGACGATTGGTGAAAAGATTTTGTCGACATCGTCACGTATTTTCTTCCGCCGGGTCGGGACCGAGATGACGGAATGGTTTTCGAGAATCGACCACCATCCTTTCGAAGCGATCGAGGTTTCCCATCGCCTCCTTCAGCTCGAGCAAGGGCGGCAGTTCCCGGCGAATGAGCTCGAGATCAAGCTGGGCGCCTTGACGGCGAATTACACCTCCGACGTCCGACCAGTCGCGATCACGCCCGGCAAAGACCTTGTGAACGATCAGGTCCTCGGCCGAACACGTCCGCAACCGGTATTTGTCCTGAACCCGCCACGGTGAGCTGCGCCCGATGCAATTCAACTCGAACGGAATTGCTCCGAGCGCGACGTCCAACGGCACGTCCTCGCGGTTGCTCAGCAGAAGTACACGGGTCCGCAGGGCGAGATTTCGGTCGCCCAAGCGGAGTCGGTATTGGCTCAGGAGCAGATCGGCCAGTTCTTCCTCCCGATCCCAGCCTGTCGCGACGGATAAATCCACGTCATTCGTTTGACGCGGCTCGCCCCAACGGAGGTTGGCCAGGCCACCAATGATGCAGCTTTTCCAACCCTTTTGGTCCAGCAGACCCAATAGGCTTTCCGCCGCCGCATAGAGGTAGTTCATCGCGGAGCTAACTTCTGAAAGAGACGCTGCTGCTCCACCAAGCCCGATGGGGCTTGATCATCAAACCAGAGGCGCTCATCGGACGAGAGCAATTGGATCGAGCGCTGGGCGGCCGCCTCGTCCATCTGGGCCAAGTCGTGGCACTTCACTTCCTCCAGAAATTCCCCAGCGACCTGCCAGCACTCCGCCCAACGGCGCAGTTCATCTGAAGGTCCCGAAGTTTCCATGACAAAAGCATAACCGGGAGACTCACTCTGGCACGCCAAAATCCGATCGTTCCCCTGCACCTCGCGGGGCTGGTCGATTTCACCTTGGGGCAAATCGGAGCGCACTTCAGTCCGCGAACTGGGCGTTGGGTATCACTTGGCACCTCGTTTGTCTTGACGGTCCGGCGGGATGAATCCCGCGCTCCGCTGCCTGCCCAACGACACCCGACTAGAATCTCCCACACTCGATCCTAACCAAGGCCATGAAGGATTGTTGGAGCTTAACCCGAACTCCGAAATAGAGTCGGGGAGCGTGCGCGTCCCGCGTGCTGATTCGGGCGTCCCGCCCGAATCGTCAACACACCATTCCTCATTCCTCTCGGGGAAAAGTTGGTTGAACGATGTTTTGGGCGGGACGCCCAAAACAACACGCCAGGCATATGCTCCCCAGCCCTCGCCTTCAGAGGCGGGATCCAACTTCGGTGTTCGGGCTTAATGCAGCCCTGCCAATATCCATCACCGACGATTTTTCGGGTCGCCCCAAAGTTCGCGATCCGAGTAGCCTCTGCGCCATGCATGCATTTTCCAGAATTTCCAAATTCATCCTTGTCGGATTGATATCCGGGTTCCTCGGTAGTGTTTCGGCCGGTCCCATTCCCGGAGAATATCAAGTCGGCGGATTCGCTCTCGGGTGCCAGGCCTATACCTTCAATCGCTTTACCGCGTTCGAAGCCATTGAGAAAACGGAAGCAGCCGGTGGGAAGGTGATCGAGTTTTATCCGGGCCAGCCACTCAGCCCAACCGACCGGAATGTCAAAGTCGGACATGACATGAGCGACGCGGCCATCGCCGTCCTGCAGGAAAAGCTCACCAAGCATGGGATCAAGGCAGTGAACTATGGCGTGGTCGGAATCCCCAACAACGAAGCGGGCGCTCGCCAGATCTTCGAATTTGCCAAGAAGCTCGGGCTGTACGCGGTGACCACCGAATCGACTGATGCCATCGACACCTTTGAGCCGCTCGTGAAGGAATACGATATCCGGGTCGCCTTTCATAACCACGGACGTCAACCCAACAATCCCAACTACAAGATTTGGGATCCCACTTGGGTTCGCGACCTCGTAAAGAATCGGGACCCACGGATCGGCGCGTGTGCCGATATCGGCCATTGGCAAACCAGCGGAATAACTGCCGTGCAAGGACTCAAAATCTTGGAGGGCCGAGTCATCTCGATGCACGCCAAGGAACGAGCGAAGTTGGGACCTGGAGAGCACGACCAAGTGTTTGGCACTGGAGCGACCGATATGGCGGGCGTTCTGGCCGAACTGCGCCGACAGAATTTCGCGGGTAACATCAGTATCGAGTACGAGTTCAATTGGGACCATTCGGTGCCGGACGTCGCCCAATGCATTGGATTTGTCCGAGGCTGGAACGCCGCGCCGAAGCAATAAGGAGACATCTGATGGGTCACTCAGAAAGGCCGTCCTGAAGCTACGCCCGGGCCGGGGACGGCGGAGCGCGCCATCTCTACCGGTTTGCCGGTTCATCGGCTCGCCGAGTTGCCGCCCTGAAGTTGCGCTCTAGTTTCAAGGTCGGCTGAGCACGAAAGGGAAATTATGAAAAACTCCAAAGTCACCGGTGCCGTCATTCTTGCATCCCTCATTGCCGTCATTCCCCAGACACTCGCAGGGGACTCCACCTCCCATAAGAACCCGCCGCATCATCGGTCGGCTCGGCAGAAATCCGAGGCGGACATCCCCATGCCTGACGGCAATGTGAAAACCTCGCCTTCGAAGAAAGTCGGCAAAGCGCCTGACGACCCGTACGGGCTGGGCGGGGGAGACACCAAGCCCAAACGCTCGCACGCTCACGCGAGCAAACACGGCTAGCCCGCGGTCAGCCAGACAGATTCCGTGCGGAGTGATCCGGGAGAGCGGCGTCCGCCGGTGCGAGGCTCCGAAGTTTTCGGACGGAATGGCGTTGCGGATCGAAGCCGTGATCGAATCGGACCACGATTCCGGCACTACGATTCCAGCGGCTTGCAGTCGCGGCGCCACCTCCCTAGCCTGACGACGTCCACTAGCTAAACACGAACTCCGTCATGCGCCCCACGTATTCCCGCATTTATACACGCCGTCACTTTCTCGGTTCCACGGCCAGCGCCGCGTTTGCCTTCACCTTACTGCCCAGCCGTGTGTGGGGCGCCAATGAGCGGCTGCGCATCGCCGGCATTGGAGTCGGCGGCAAAGGTTCCGGCGACATCGACCAGGCGGCCGCTCACGGCGACGTCGTCGCGCTGTGCGACTGTGATGACAATTCGCTCCAGTCGAAGTTGAAGAAGTTCCCCGGCGCGAAGACGTATTTCGACTTCCGTGAACTGTTCGACCAGATGGGCGACAAGATCGACGCGGTGACCATCAGCACGCCGGACCACAACCACGCGCTGGCCGCGGCCCTCGCGATGAAGCACGGCATTCACGTGTACGTGCAGAAGCCGCTCACGCACGACGTTTGGGAAGCTCGCTGGCTGCGTGACCTCGCGCGCAAGAAGAAGCTCGCGACGCAGATGGGCAATCAAGGCACCGCGTCGGATGGATTGCGCCGGGGCGTGGAGGTGCTCCGCGCTGGCGCCATCGGCCCGGTGCGAGAGATTCACGTGTGGACCAACCGGCCGGTCTGGCCGCAGGCGCCCGAAATTACCGCCCGTCCGACCGGACTGCCGCCCATTCCGGCAAATGTTCATTGGGACCAATTCCTCGGCACGGCGCCTTACCGTCCGTACAACGAAGCTTATCACCCGTTCAAATGGCGCGGTTGGTGGGACTTCGGGACCGGCGCGCTGGGCGATATGGGTTGCCATACTGCCAATCTACCTTTCATGGCACTCGAACTGGACTATCCGACGACGATCCGGGCAGAAAGTGAGACGCCCAATCCGGAAACCTATCCCGGCTGGGCGACGGTGTATTATGAGTTTGCCCCGCGCGGCTCAAGGCCTGCCGTGAGGTTCACCTGGTACGAAGGCAAGCTGCCCAATGGACAAAAGAACCTGCCGCCGCTCGACTTATTCCACGGCGAGAAGCCCGCGGACAGCGGCTCGCTTATGGTCGGCAGCAAGGGCGTGATGTATTCGCCGTCAGACTACGGAGGCGAGTGGAAGCTTCTTCCGTCCAATCTGTTCGTTGGTTACGTGGACCCCACTCCGACGCTGCCGCGCAATGGCAAGAGCGATCAGGGGATGAAAGATGAATGGGTGGCGGCGATCCGAGGGGGACCGAAAGCGCTTTCGAACTTCGATTACGCCAGCATGCTCACCGAGACGATTCTGCTCGGCAATGTGGCCATTCGCGCTGGCACGGAGCTGAAATGGGACGGTCCCGACTTCCGGTTCACCAGCGGACGCGCGGCCAAGAAATTCCTGAAGCGCGACTATCGCAAGGGTTGGCGAGCGTAGCGGCTTGGTCTGGCGCAAGTGGTCTCTCGGTGAGAAATAAGCTCATCCGAAGAAGCGAAGACGTGAACGGCGTCCGAGGTTGTCTTGTGGCGCCGCGACGCGCACGTCGCTGTGTCTGAAGGCCCTCTCCGGGATTCCGGCGGTTGATTGGCCTCGCCTTATCTTGGGCCTTTTCTTTAGGCTCAAGAACGGCGTGCGTTTGAACCGTTTCCAACTCTCAGTCTCCGACTTGACCGTCCTCCTTCGTCTCAGCCGCCTCGTTGAACTGCGGTTACTTGGCCCAACCATGACGCTGGGTGGCACGTCTCGATTATCGACAACCGAATGAGCAACACTTCGTGCTTGGCGTGTCGCAACGCCGAGAACAACCGTCGGGTTGAAGCCCAGGAAATGATGTATGGAACGCGCGAGCGTTTTCAGTACGTCGAGTGCTCGAAATGTCATTCTTTAGGAATCAGCAGCGTACCGGCCGACCTCGGCAAGTACTATGCGAGCGACTACTATTCGTTTGGCCGGGCGAAGGGAGGCCTCCGTGGATACTTGAAAAATCAGCGGCTCCGTCACACTTTGGGATGCGGGGGCATCCAAGGTGCGATGGTCGCGCGGATCTTTGGCCCGCAGAGTCGCTCGACTTGGATGAGGCTGTTGCCGGTGAGCTTGGAGGATCGAATTCTCGACGTCGGCTGCGGTAGTGGCAGCCTGCTTTACGATCTACGGTCGGCGGGGTTTAAGCACCTCGTGGGTTTGGATCCTTTTGTTCGCGAGGAGGTCAAAACCAAAGGCCTCAGAATAGTGCGTGGGAGTTTGGAGACGTGGACGGAGAACCACGAGGTCGTGATGATGCATCATTCGTTCGAGCACATGGCGGATCCTTCTGCGGTGCTCGCCAACGTGCGTCGAATCCTCCCGCCCGCAGGGCGTGCTCTGATCCGAACACCAGTCGCGGCGTGCTTCGCGTGGCGCCACTATGGCGCCCATTGGGTGCAACTCGATGCCCCGCGACACCTGTTCATTCCCAGTGTTGAAGGAATGAAGCAGCTCGCCGAACGAGCCGGACTAAAGCTCGAGCGGGTCGAGTTTGATTCTACGGATTTTCAGTTTTGGGGAAGCGAACTCTATCAACGCGGTATTTCCCTTCAGAACGTGAAGAAAGAACAGTACTTCGACGACGAGCAGTTGAAGACGTTTCGCCAGCGGGCGGAGGAACTGAATCGAAAGGCCGACGGTGACTCAGGGTGTTTTCTCCTGAGAAAAGAATGATGGGAGCAAGGCTTGCGGCCTTCTCCCGGTGCGCTGCGCCTCAATTCCGGCCCAACTCCGTTGTCGGCTACGACTTTAGATAACCAAATCGAGCGGACTCGGGGAACACCGGCTGAGTCGAAGGATCAGCGTACCGCCGGCGGACGGGCATTCCGGGGCGGTCAAGCCGGGCCGGCCATCGGAAAAGGAGTCGATCAAAATCGGCCACTTGGCGGCCTGCGACGCGGATTCCCTCAGCTCCGAGGCGTTGACGTTGGCAACGCAATCCGACCTCCGACCCGGATCGCAGTTCGCCCCCTTGGGCAACCACACGATGCCACGGAATCATGTCGGCTTCAGGTTGCTTCAGAGCCGCGAGGACAAAGGCCACGTGGCGCGGTGTTATTTCCAAGTGGCTGGCAATCGTGGCATAGGTGGTGATCCGCCCCGGCGGAATTTTGCATGTTGCCGCCATTACTTCCGCGCGAATGCGAGCAAACGCGAGCGATCTGGCTTTCGGCATTGGAGGAAGATTAGTCAGTCCGGTTCCTAGGCGGCAACGGTCAACCGCTTCTTCGCTTGGCCGGGGTACTGCTTCTCGTTGTATCCGGAAGCCGGCACCAAGTGATTCGCAAGGAATCCCCAGCTCATCCTTCCCATCGGCGAGTGTCCGACTCACGATTCGAAACCGTGAGCCGACATTTCATTTCCTCCTTCACTCGACGAGGAATGGGACCGCTCATTCGAGCTGCGCTGATTTGTCTCTTGTGCCAGTTCGCGCTCATCGCAGCATGGGCTCAAACGACCAACCGATTGCGGGTCATCATTGAGACGGACGCCGGTGGCGATCCTGACGATGAACAGTCGTTGGTGCGCTTTCTCCTCTATGCCAATGAATGGGACGTGGAGGGAATCATTGCCAATCGACCTCACGCGCGCGACGGCGAGAACCGCAACCCCGAGCGAACGGGGATCGGCATCGTCCGGCGGCTCCTCTCCGCTTACGGGGAATGCTGGACAAACCTCGTGCAAAACGACGTGGGTTATCCAACCCGCGCACAACTCGAGAACCGCGCCGTGGCGGGCGACAATGAAACGGACGCGGGAGTCAACCTTCTCCTCGGCGCGGTCGACCGCGAGGATCCGCGGCCGTTGTGGTATTCGGATTGGGGCACTGATCAGGGCGCCGCGACCAACAATCTGCGCCGCGCGCTCGACCGCGTCCTGCGCGAGCGTGGCCCAGACGGTTACGCTCGTTTCAAATCGCGGTTGCGGTTGGCTTCGGCGGATAAATTTGGCCCACACACTCTGGAGTTGACGCCACCGTTTCCACTCTGGGTGGACACCTTTCGGCCTGAACGCGCCGGCCGTCGCTGGTATCACCGATTTTCGGAGCTCACTTCGCAGGCTGGTGGATTCGATCTCGTTCGCGACGTGCTCCATCAGCACGGTCCGCTCGGCGCGTTGTATCCCACGAACACCACGCATTGGGGCAAGGAAGGGGACTCCATGACGTTTCTCTACTTGATCCCCAATGGACTCAATGCGCCTGAACATCCCACGTGGGGCGGTTGGGCGGGACGCTACGGCCCCAACGAAACTCTCCCAGGACGGCCGTACTACTGGGCGAACCAAGCGGACTTCTGGAACGGCACAACGAATCGCGACCATACGTTGGCGCGTTGGGCAGCAGCGTTGCAGAACGACTTTCGTGCGCGACTCGACTGGTGTGTAAAGTCGAAGACACTCGCCAACCATGCTCCCATCATTCGCCTGAACCAAAACCCATCGCTCGAAGTTAACCCGGGTGACGAGATCGCGTTGTCTGCCGCCGGTTCTAGTGACCCTGATGGCGGCGAGTTATCGTTCCGCTGGGAATGGTACCGTGAGCCCGGAACATTTCGGGGCGCGTTGGAACTCGGAGCGGTGGACTCACCGGAGCTGCGATTCCGAGCTCCGACGGTGGACAGCCGCGAGACCATTCATCTCATCCTATCCGTCAGCGATCGTGGCACGCCGCCGCTGACTCGCTACTCGCGCGTCGTCATCAGAGTCAACCCGATCACCCAAACGCAGTCCTTCGAGCAATTCCTCCGGCCGCCAAAAGAACTTGCCGGCGATTTTGGGATTTACCTGTCGCCGGTCAGGTTCAATGACGGCTCCGAGGTGAGTTCGCCGGCAGGCTGGAAACGTCGTCGCGGAGAGATCGCCCATCAGTGGAACCGGATTATGGGTGAATGGCCGCGATTGCTTGAGCGGCCCACCCTGGAACTGATCCGTTCCGAGCCGCGCGAGAATTTCACGCAGCACCGAGTCCGAGTTGAAGTTGCTCGCGAACAATTCCTCGAAGGCTGGCTCCTCGTGCCCGCCTCACCCGGGCCATTGCCCGCGGTGCTCGTTCCGTTTTATGAGCCGGATACCAGCGTGGGGTTGAATGACCAACGACTGCGCGACTTTGCGTTGCAGTTGACGCGGCGCGGCTTCGTGACCCTCGCGATTGGTTCTCCGGGGGGCGACGCGCGACGTCCGGACCTGGGCGACGCATCCTGTCAACCTTTGTCCTATTTGGCTTACGTCGCCGCAAATTGTCACACCGCCCTCGCTCAACGTCCGGAGGTGGATGCCGGTCGGATTGGAATTGTCGGACACAGCTACGGAGGCAAATGGGCACTATTCGCCGCGGTTCTCTACGACAAGTTCGCTGCCTGTGCGGTGAGCGATCCGGGGATCGTGTGGGACGAAACACGACCGAACGTCAACTACTGGGAGCCTTGGTACCTGGGGCGCGATGCTCATCGACAACGAAATCCCGGCGTGGTGACGGCAGACAATCCGAGGACGGGCGCTTATGCTGAGCTCGTTGCTCGCGGCCGCGACTTGACCGAGCTGCACGCCCTCCTCGCGCCGCGACCGTTTCTAGTTTCAGGAGGTTCCGAGGATCCGGTGGAGCGCTGGCGGGCCCTCAACCACCTCGTGCAAGTGAATGCGATTTTAGGATTCACAAATAGGGTCGCCTTCACTCAACGGCCGGCGCACAGCCCGACCCCGGAATCGAACGAGGTCATTTACGAGTTCTTCCGCCGATTCCTGTGAGCGCCATCTTTCAGTGTCCACGCTGCAACGAACCGCTCGGTACGCCCGCGGATCCGAAACCCTCCCCGCTACCCGCCTGCCCGAACTGCGGCTGGCGAGCGGGCGGTGAGCGGAATGTGAGACACCCATCGCCATTTCCCGGATTGCTGCTTTGGTTGGCGCTGGTCGCGCCAGGGGGAATGGTCGCTGGCGCGCTCGTCGCTCATTCCCTCTTTTGGGTGCTGATTTTGTTCGTCGCCCTCGGCCCCGTGGCTGCGGCGTGGATCGGTCGGAAGGCTGGCAATGGTTGGTGGGTACTGGTGTCGGCTTATTCCCTTTCGTTCGGTCTGGGAGTCCTGCTTTTTCCCGACGGTGAGACGGTGCCAGCCAATGCCTGGGGTCTGGCGGCATCTGCGGCGGGAATCACTGCAGCGGTCGGTCTGGCGGTGGGCTGGTTTTCGCAACCCGATTGACCGCGTCCGAACTCCTGAATGGCGTTATCGGCTTTCGCGCGCGCCAGTCCTTGAGGTAAGCTCCGCCCGTGTCGTTGACAGAGCAAATGACGGAGTTGGCGCGCCAGGCGAAGTTGGCTTCGCGGGCGCTCGCCCGTTTGACCACCGAGCAAAAAGACGCCGCGCTCCGAGCCATGGCGGACGCCCTCGACGCGGCGACGCCGGAATTGATCCAGGCGAATCTCCAAGACCTCGTGCTGGGACGTTCCCTCGGGCTAAGCGAGGCGATGCTCGATCGGCTGACCTTGAACGAGAAACGCATCACCGCGATGGCTAACGGAGTCCGCGAAGTCGCCGCGCTGCCCGATCCGGTGGGCCGAATCCTCGATGAACGCGCCCGACCCAACGGCCTTCGTTTACAGAAAGTCAGCACCCCGCTGGGCGTCGTGGTCATCATCTACGAGTCACGTCCTAACGTGACCGCCGACGCCGCGAGCTTGTGCTTCAAGACGGGCAACGCGACCATCCTGCGAGGTGGCAAAGAGGCGCTAAATTCGAATCGACTGATCGCCCAGCACATGGTCGACGCTGGACGCCGCGTGCTGGGCGATGCCTTTCCGGCGGCGGCAATCCAAGTGGTATCCACGACGGATCGTGACGCCGTGCCCGCTCTGCTTTCGCTGACTCAATACGTGGACCTCTGCATGCCGCGCGGTGGCGAAGGGCTAATTCGCGCGGTGACGGCCTGCGCGAAAGTACCGGTGATCAAGCACTACAAAGGAGTCTGTCACGTGTACGTCGATCGCGATGCCGAACTCAGCATGGCCGAGCAGATTATCTTCAACGCGAAGTGTCAGCGTCCGTCGGCGTGTAATGCAGCCGAGACACTGCTCATAGATCGGGTGGTGGCCGCTCAGTTTTTGCCTCAGATTGTGGCGCGGCTCGCGCAGAAGAAGGTTGAGTTTCACGCCGATCCCGAGGCGTTGCCCCTCGTTCGTGCTGGAGTCGGGAAGGACGCTTCCGTGGTCCGCCCAGCTACGGAAGAAGATTACTCCACCGAGTACAACGATCAGATTCTCAATGTTCGCGTGGTTGATGATGTCGCGGCAGCCATTGAGCACATTCATCGTTATGGCTCGGCCCACAGCGATACGATCGTGACCCGCAACGAAGCCACGGCCCGGCGATTCTTAGCCGACGTGGATTCCGCCGCGGTATATTGGAACGCCAGCACGCGCTTCACAGATGGCGGCGAATTCGGAATGGGGGCGGAGATCGGCATCAGCACCGACAAGATTGGGGCGCGCGGTCCGATGGGCCTCGAAGAATTGTGTACCTACAAATGGTTGGGCCTGGGCACGGGACAAATCAGAGAATAGAGGCTGCGACCCAATCCCCGATCCAAGGCCGGAAAGATACGCCTGGAGGTGATGCGGCAGGTTATGGACTGCGGTGGCGGGAGCTACCGGTTAGCATGCCGGACGGTGGATGGGCACGTGATGATGTAAACCGCCCCAAGGGTGTCATGGCAAAGCGGCAGCTTCGATAACTTCGCCGCCATCATAGCCAATCGGAATTGAATGGAGCCCCCTGGGGCCGCGCTGGAACGCAGCCCAAAACCCCATTCAATCCGGATGCGAACACAGCCCACAAATGCCTTGATCTTCCGGAGCGATCGGAGTAATTGGGACTCACCCTCATAAAAGTCTGTGCCGTGTAACCCTGACTATATGAAGACATCCACCATTGCTTCGTCTCGATTCGCCACCTTGTCTCCGTGGTTTCTGCTGAACCTTACGCTCGTTTCCCTGGTCGGAATCAGACCTTCGGTTGGAGCCGGCGTGGATCGTTGGATTTCCTACGACGCTTCAGACATCAACGCGGACCAGACACCCAACGACGGACGTGGATTCCTTCTCGCGCCTCGATCCGTGGGCCAATAGAAAACCGAGAATTGTCATCCCAATAGTTACGAATATAAAATCACTTAGCTTGTCGCGACGAAGCCTAGATTACCTCACAAGGATGGCGACACCGATGTTGGTTTGTATTGCGTCCTTGATCCCACTCCATGCGCAACCAGTGACCAACAGCGCGGTGCTCGTTGCTTTGGATTTTGATGGTGACAGCGAGACAGACGCCACTTACGAACACATCGGAGCTGAATCGGGCCCGGGACCATATCCGTATTATGATGTGGGCTTTTTCCTAAGAAGCTCTCCCCAGCTACGATTTGTGCGATCGACCTCGC
The DNA here is from genome assembly GCA_003445095.1 of Verrucomicrobiales bacterium. Taxonomy (GTDB): domain Bacteria; phylum Verrucomicrobiota; class Verrucomicrobiia; order Limisphaerales; family UBA9464; genus UBA9464. The sequence continues at coordinate 6,774 of DLVS01000513.1, read as the reverse complement.
ACACGATCCCTTTTTCGCTGAATGAGACTATTTCAGAGAATAGTCGCGTCTATGTCGATTCCGGCGATGCCAACTACGTCAGCCTGCTTGCCTACGGTGCCGAGTTGGTTGCCTTTAGCGACTGGCATTACTACGCGCCATCCCCACTGGCGCGGGATCAATTCTACACCAACAAGACGGAAGTCTTGATCGGCTTCCGGTTTACCAGTCTAGAAACGAGTACTTCTCATCACGGATGGTTGCATTTCATTCGTCCAAACACTGAAATCACAACACCTTTTGAACTGGTGGCTTCCGACTGGAACCCCTTGCCGAATCAGCCAATCAGGGCAGGACTCCCCCCGGAAATTCCCTTGCAGTATGAACTTTCTGCAGCCGGTCTCTATTTGAATTGGCCGGTTCAAGTGTCGGGCTGGATTCTCGAAACGAGCGAAACGTTGGGATACGACGACGCTTGGGTGCCAGTTCCGAACGTCAACCCGACAGAGGTCAGACTCCCGCCGCCGGAGGAGACGCGGTTCTTCCGTTTGCGCCGGCCATAAAGGAGGCGGCGATGAGCAGCAACGTGCGCGCAGCCAACGATGTTAAACGGCAACGAGGTACGGGCTTCACACTTATCGAGTTGCTGGTGGTAATCGCGATCATTGCGATCTTGGCGGCTCTATTGTTGCCCGGTTTGACCCGGGCTGGCGAGCGGGCGACCGCGATCGTCTGCCGAAACAACCTCCAACAGTTGCAAATCGCCTTCCATCTGTACGCCAACGACCAAAATGACCTGTTGTCACCGGCGGAGACCGACAGCGGACGGGCTCACTTTCCGAGGTGGGTCAATGGCGGCATGGTACCGTGGGCGGGCACCGAGATCACCAATCGCCAAATCTTGCTCGAACCCGGGCCGGGGCACATTGGGCCGTACCTGAAGGCGGCCGACGTGTTTCACTGTCCCGCAGACAGCAGTCGAACCAATATCTTCCGTCGACGGGGCCCGCTGCGGGCGCGTAGTTACTCGATGAATACCTATATGGTCATGGGAGATGGCCTAAGCCTCGGGCCTGGAGGCGAGTTCGTGTATTCCCCAACGGCGTTCGTAAAGTGGGCGGATTTCGCGCGGACATCTCCGGCGCAAATCTTTATCTTCCTGGATGAGCACGAGGCCACAATCGGCAACGGAGTTTTTCCGTTCGCATGGCGGGGCGGTCGGAGCGGGTGGTGGAATGGCCACTGGCCCGCCCGGCGGCATGGAGGCTTAGGTGTGTTCAGCTTTGCCGATGGTCACACCGAAGCTCCCCGGTGGAAAGACCCGCGGACTGGTCCCAAGGTTCGCAGCATGGACGAGGTTAACGGCGCCGCGATGGATACGACGGGCAACCCTGATTATCAATGGGTTTGGGAGCGCGCCAACGGAGGCGTACCTCATGACTGAACGCTAGGGTGTTGCGCCAGCGCACAAAACCTAGAATAAGGCCAGGTCATTTCGCGGGTAATGTCACCGCAGATATCGACCCTTGGTCTTCGCTTGAAATTCCATTGGGGACTTTCGTGAACATCACCGCCTCGCCCGATGTTGCCGACGACAAGAATACGATTGCCGCCAAACGGGCGAAGTTCCAAGTGCGCCGCACTCCAAAATCCGCCAACCCCCTGCAAGTCCGAGTTCAGTTGATCAATTCCGGGATCATGCGGCCAACCGACAACGCCGACTTAAGCGCTAAGTACGGCACGACTCTTGGCCCGACTTCTCCGTACAACGACTACTACTTAACTGGGGTCGGCTGGCCCTCCGGCACCGTGGCTTTGAATACACCCGTGTCGGTCTCGATCCCGGAGGACAAGGAATTCAACGAACTGACCGTCGTGCCGCTGATTGATAACCTGACCGAGGCCAACGTTATCCGGCTGCAAGTCCTTCCCGACAACAGTGGCAACGACTACTCCGTGGGGCTGCAGGCGACCGCCGACGTCACGATCTACGACGGCCCGGAATGGACAATCACGGAATTAACCGGAACCTACGCGCTGGGTTCATCCGCGTCGGCCGTGAATGCGGGCGTGCTCTATCTGAATGGGACCTGGAACGTGCCGCCGCAGGTCGCGGGAACGGCCGGTTGGGTTTCCGGAGGGTACTCGCAAGTTCATGGAGTGCTGTGGACGTGGCCTAATAACTCGTGGACCACCGACTTTGGAACCTCCTTTGTGCCTTATGGGATCAGCTTTCGCCCCACGACGTCCTCCGCGGATCGCGCGCGGGTGGTGGGGACCTATGGCGCGATGGCCTGGCGGGTGTTGGACAACAACACCAGCGGAGTGCAACTGCCCCATTTGCCCGGCGCTAGCCCTAGCGTGCCGTGGGGAATTAGTCCGAACAGGACGTGGATCGTAGGCCACAGTGTCCTGAGCTCGGTTAAGAAGCCCGTAAAATGGGATGGTGTAACGGACCCGCCGCCCCCGGCGGAGAATTTGGCAATCGACCTACTTTCGGGAGCGACGGGCGAAGCCAAGGCAGTGAACAATGCCGGGGTCATCGTGGGCGAGACGAGCGGCTTCACCGGCGGCGCCACGCTAAAACGCCCGTTCCGGAACACCGGCGGCGGCGCCAAGCTGACGGACAATGATAAACTGACAGTGCCGACGGGTAACTGGCCGGCTGCAACGGGCGAGGGAATTGCCAATGCCGTAACCCTGGTCCCGAACCCGGCCCGGTCATTCGCCGCAGGACGATTTGCCGGCGACTCGGACTCGCCCAAAATAGCCGCGTATTGGGCAGCCGATGCTTCCGGACTGCCCGCCGCGCCAACTGACCTTGGCGTACTTTATCGGGGCGGGATACCTGACGCGCAAAGCGAGGCCCTGGGGATTAATTCAGCGTTACGCATTGTGGGCTGGTCGGGCACAAGCGTGACTGACGCCACTCGGAAGGCGGTCATTTTTCGGGAAAACGATGTGAGGGATCTCAATGACAAATTCTTCATTCACGGCTGGTCAGGTTGGTTTCTGCAATCGGCCCAAGCCATCAGCGACAACGGAGCCATTGTGGGTAACGGTACGTTGAATGGCTCGGCTCGTGGATTTCTGTTAGTTCCGCGAGTCACAACCACGCAACCCTAAATCATTTAAAAATATGCGACACTTGTTTATCAAAAGCGGTTGCGTCATTTTGGCAATCGTGAGTTCTATGCGCTTTCTAAGCGCTCTCGCCGGACCGCTTGATCCGCCAATTCTTACAAGCGGAATTGCTGCGGTCTTTGATTTCGATGAGGATGAAGCAGCCGACTTTGACTATTTCTACAGCGCATCACGATTGGGTGGTTCGCAGGAAGAGTTCTATCGCGTAGGCTTATCCTTGCGGAGCTTTGGATCGGGGCGTTGCCTTCGTGCACTCGCGTCACGAATCCCTTTTGAAACGGGTGAGCCGGTATCATCTGATAGTCCCGAAGTTCTCTCGGAAGGCGGGAGTAATTGGCTTGGTTTGGGCGGCTACGACGTTGGTCGCGCTCTTCCCGGCGCCGAATGGCGTTACATTGAGAGGAATTTCCCGGGGGCCTTTTGGCGCAATCGCTTGGAGGTTCTGATCGGCTTCCGCTTTGCACAGGAAGATGGCATGCATCACGGCTGGTTCCGCTTCACGCGGCCCGACACGCATTTCACGACCGCGTTCGAACTCACGGAGTACTCCTGGAATCCGGCGCCCGGGGAACCCATCGCGGCCGGTGTCCCGCCCTCGCTGCTGCGCTACGAAGTGATCGAAGAGAGGCTGCGTCTCAGTTGGCCAGCCGAAGCCGCCGGCTGGATCCTCGAATCGGCAAGTCCGCTGGCCGACGAAACCTATTGGGAGGAAGTGAGCGGCGCCGGCGCGACCGAGGTGATCCTCCCCTTGGGTGAAGCGACTCGCTATTTCCGATTGCGCCGGCCGTGAATCCGGATTCACCCATCGATTCTGGGGAGCGCACGCCTCCGGCGTGTGGTTTTCGGCGTCCTCGCCGAAAACCTTGTCCCACTGACTCCTCGCGAACGGCATGAAAAAGATGGGTCAACGAAGGTCTGGGCCGAAAGCAGCAGCGAGGATTGAGGAGCGAGCAGCGAGGAGCACCACCATGCGTCCCCGGAATATAACGATCTGCCGTGCCTTTACGCTGATCGAGCTCTTGGTGGTGATCGCCATTATTGCCATCTTGGCGGGCCTGCTCTTGCCGGCGCTCGCGCGAGCGCGCGAACGCGCCGCGGGCGTCGTTTGTCTCAATCACCTCAAGCAGCTCCAGGTGGCGTTCCACCTCTACGCGGATGATCACGAGGATCGATTGACGCCTTGCGAGACCGAGATTGCGCTGCCCGACGCCACGCGCTGGGTCGATGGCATCATGTCGATCTATTACACGACCCGGTTGAGCGATCTTACGAATCGCCAGATGCTGATTGCGCCGGGCCCGGGTCACCTCGGTCCGTACCTGAAGACACCGGACGTGTTCCATTGCCCGAGCGATGACAGTCGCACCAATCTCATGCGCCAGCGAGGACCGCGGCGGGTGCGCAGCTACACGATGAACACCTACATGGTGATGGGGGATGGCCTGGCGATTCTTCCGGGCGACGGTTTTAAGTACAGCCCCACGGCCTTTGTGAAATGGGCGGACTTTGCGCGGACCTCACCGGCTCACACCTGGGTGTTTCTCGACGAACACGAGATGACCATCAAGAACGGTTCGTTTCAATTTCAGTGGACCCTCGGCCCGTATTGGCAATGGCCGGCACATTGGCCGGCGCGGCGGCATGGTGGCCGCGGCGCGCTGAGTTTCGCCGACGGCCATGCGGAACTGCCCAAGTGGAAGGATGCTCGGACCGGACCCCGCGCCCGCAACTGGGAAGAAGCCGAGGCAGTAGGTTGGGAAGCCTACGACAATCCCGACTACGCCTGGTTGTGGGAGCGGACCAATGGCGGTATTCCCCATAGGTGACGAAAGCGCGGCCATAAGCGCTCCGAGAACGCGTCAACCCAATTGGGCTCACACTAGGTCTTACCGGAACGGAGAAGTTCGGTTTGCACTCCGGCACGGCGGAAAAACTGGCGCGTGTTGCCGGCTTCCGTCCAAGCTGTTCTCCAATCGTGAAAATCATCGCTTCCTCAGTTGTTGCCACGACGCGGCCCGAGAATTGATCCCGGTTGCGCGATACTTCCCTCTTCTACCGTGCAAGCACTCCAGCTCGAGCGTCCGCAGTCCTTCCGCATTCTCCAGGTTCCGGAGCCCGCTGCCCCCGGCCCTGGTCAGGCTCTCCTCCGCGTCCATCGCGTCGGGATTTGCGGCACCGACTACGCTGGCTTTCTCGGGAAGATGCCATTCTTCAGTTACCCGCGCATTCCCGGACACGAGCTCGGGGTGGAAGTGCTGGCGGTCGGCGAAGGTGTGACGCAGGTGAAGCCCGGCGACCGCTGTTCGGTGGAGCCGTATTTGAATTGCCAGACTTGTTCCGCTTGCCGTCGTGGCCACACCAACTGCTGCGAATCGAATCAGACCCTAGGCGTGATGTGCGACGGTGGTTTGTGCGAACGGATTGTGCTTCCCGCGCGCAAACTGCATCCGGCGCCCGCTCTTAGCTTCGAGCAAGCAGCCCTGGTGGAAACCCTTGCGATTGGTTGCCATGCCGTGAATCGCAGTCAGGCGCGCGAACAGGAAACAGCGTTGGTCATCGGCGCGGGTCCCATCGGGCTGTCGGTGATCGAGTTCGCGAAGCTCAGCGGCGCGCGGACCGTGGTCATGGATCTGAACGCCCAACGCCTCGCCTTCGTGCGCGACGTCATGGGCGTGTCGGAAACAATCCTGGCGAGCGACGAGGCGGACGCCCTGCGACAATTGGCGAAACTCACCGATGGAGAGCTCGCCCACGTGGTCGTGGACGCGACGGGGTCCGCGCGCTCGATGAGTCAGGCGCTTCAATACTGTGCGTTCGCCGGTCGGCTCGTTTATGTGGGGATCACCCAAGCGGAACTGACGTTCCCGCATGCACCGATCATGCATCGCCGGGAACTGACCATCATGGCGAGTCGCAACGCGCTGCCCGGCGATTTCCAACGCATCATCTCACTGATCGCCTCTGGCCGGATCGATACGCGACCTTGGATCACCCATCACGCGACTTTGAATCAGGTCATTGACGCGTTCCCGAATTGGTTGCGGCCTGAGACTGGTGTCATCAAGGCCGTCGTGAGTTTGGATTGAATCAATTCGGCTTGAATTTGACGATTTCCTCGTCATACATCGCGTATGCCAGTTCTCACGGTCCGTCTTTCCGCCGCGGAGTTGGCGGTGATCGATCTCGCTGCCTCCGGTCAAGGCCTGCAACGAAGCGCATATGTACGCCAACGATTGATTCCCGAGCCTGCTCCGCTGCCCAAACAGGTGGATTGGGGGCCGGTCCTCCAGCGGGCTCGTCGCCGTCTCGGGGAAGGTGTCGCTGAACAAATCCGGGCCTTGCAGCGATGAGACTTGCGGCCGACACCAATTGGCTGCAGGCGATTTACTTTGACTCGTCGAGGTCTCCCATCGTGGACCGATTTCTACGCCGACACGGACTTCCCTTGTTCGTGTCGGCGCCCGTCTTACTCGAGTGTCGAAATGTCTTCAGTAGGATCGCCGGCGACGGCCGGCCAGCCGAATGGGTCCACCTGGAATCTGATCTGGGTTCTCGCATTCAGCGCCTGCCGTTGAGCTGGGAGGAGATTGTTTCCGCCGCCGAGGATTTGATCGGTCGATATTCCGCCCACTCCACACTGGGCACGCTCGA
>DLVS01000422.1 GCA_003445095.1 Verrucomicrobiales bacterium | reverse complement strand
GTTCCGATCATTCCATCGTTTTTGCCGGCAAACCCGTCCCAACGCTCGGGCGGATGGGCTTCCTTCAACGAAACCTTCCAGCGTGTTTGGCCGGTCCGCTTGTCGAGCGCGTACAGCGTCGAGAACTCTCCCGGACCGTGATACACGATGACTTGGTCGCCATGAATGACGGGCGACGAACCCTGACCCCACTCGTGGACCTGCTTCCCTAGATCGGCGCGCCAAAGCTCTTTCCCGCTGAAGTCGTACGCCAACACGCCGGCCGACGCAAAACTCACCACAACGCGCTCGCCATCCGTGACCGGCGACGCGGCGCAATGGGGGTTGGTCTTATGTCGCGGATCGGTCGCGTCGTACTTGACGCCCTTTTGCCAGAGTCGCTTGCCCGTGATGCGGTCAAAAGCCATCACCGTGCGCTCTTTGCCGTCATCCAGGGCTTGGGTAATAAACACGGTGTCGCCCCAAACAATCGGTGACGAATTGCCAGGTTCGGGCAACTCCATCCGCCACTTCACATTCTTCTCGCGACTCCACGAGACCGGGAACTTCGATTCGGTCGTGGTGCCGTCCTGATGGGGCCCGCGCCACGAGGGCCACTCACTCGCCATCACCGAACCGGCCATAACCAACGACCAACCGAATACAATCCGCAGTAGCGTCATGGCAACAATCAAACTGAACGCGGCGCAAACGTCCAGCGCGGCGAAGGATTGATTGCCTGCCTGGATTTGATGTTTACCATTTTCTCAATGACAACACCTGAACACAAAACCCTTCCCACATCCGACCACCTTCATCCGCCTCCCGACTCCATCGGGCCGTCTCCCCTCGACCGGAGAGGCTTTGTCAAAGCCACGGTTGGAGGCGCGGCGGCCCTTCTGGCATCATCACAATTGCCGGAGGTCGAGGCCGCTGGGACAATTCCCGGACGCAAACCTAACATTCTACTTATCTTGGTGGACCAATTCCGGTTCCCGAGTGTGTTCCCGAACGACATCAAATCCGCCGCTGAGTTTTTGGCGCAATATACTCCGAACATTTACCGGCTCTGGAGTGCCGGAGTTAAGTTCTCTGGCCACTACACGGCAGCAGTCGCTTGCACCCCAGCGCGTGGAACCATCATCACCGGGCTCTATAGCCAACAAACCTGGCTGGCCCAGACGATCACCGCCAAAGACCCAGAGTCCACGCAGACCGTCCAACCTCAGTTGAAGAGCGCGTTCCCCACTTACGGTAAATTACTCCGGCAAGCGGGTTACCAGACCCCCTATTTTGGTAAATGGCACGTGTCGCTGTTGGATAATACCAAACCGGGAAACGGCCTCGAACCCTATGGCTTCACCAGCTACACCTGGCCAGATCCGACGGGATACAATTTGCAAGGCACGGTGGGGCAACCGCCGGACTATCCGAACGACGAAATGACGGCTGAGGCAGCAGCCAGTTGGCTTAGCGGACGCAAGCCCAGCGATTCGCCGTGGTGCGCCACGGTGTCGTTCGTGAATCCGCACGACAAAGAGTTTTTTTGGGCCGGTACCGAGTTCGTTACTTACAATGATCTCTTTGAATCGCCGGTGACCAATCCCAACAATTTGTGCCAGTTTGTCGCCTATTCGACCACCGGTCATCCCCCGATTGTTGATCCCGCTGACAATCCCCTCCAGTCCCCTTCAAACACGTACGGCTACCCACTCTTGCCGCCCAATTGGGAATCGAGGGAACAGCTATTTGCCAACAAGCCCAAAGGCCAAACGATCGCCCGCGAGTTTTCGGCCGCCGTCTGGGGCGGCGTGACCGACGACCCTAACCAGGGAAATTTTTCGGTCGTCTTGTACCCAAGCACACAACTCGTCGTGCCTCTCGGTGTTGGCGTTGCTCCCTTCACTTACTGGCAACGGAGTTTGGACAGCTACACGCAAATCCTGACGATCGTGGATCAACGAGTTGGCGAGATCTTGGATGCTTTGGATGCTCTTCCGGAAGCAGTGGTGAACAATACGGTGATCGTGTTCACGTCAGATCACGGCGAGTACGCTGGGGCCCACGGCATAGTTTCGGGCAAAGTCGGCACGTGCTACGACGAAGCCTTCAATGTTCCGTTGATCGTCTTTGACCCGTCGGGCCGATTCACTGGCGACACTTCCAAAGTGCGGAAAAAGCTCACCTCGACGGTGGACTTGCTGCGGATGCTAGTGAGTCTGGGGCACAAGGGCTCGCAACGATGGCTCACCGGAGATTTGGAAACCATTTACGGTGAACGTCACAACCTGATTCCTATGTTGCGTTCCGCCCAGGCACCCGGCCGACCTTACGTCTTACTGGCCTACGATGAACGGGCTCCCGAGTACTATACCTTCTTGCCCGACGCGCCGAGCCACATCGTCGGGATGCGAACGGACCTATTCAAGGTGGCAACGTATACCAATTGGGTCGGAACAACGGCGGAGATCGACTTCAGCAGTCTGCAGTTGGAGTACTACAATTATGCGACTGAGCGCGGGCGGTTGGAATTGGACAACGGTGCGAACGGCCCACGAGTTCCGGCTGTCGTAAAGCTGGTCACGAAAAACCTGCTCGAGAACCTGATCCCCAATGAACTAAGGGCTCCGTTGCCCGGGGTCTACGGCGCTGCTCAAGCATTGGCGGAGAAGGAGTATCTGGCGTACGCCGAACTAATGACGCAGGTACAACCTCCGACCTCGTGTGCATCCGGATTCAGCTCGGATCTGACCGGGTATGGCCGGGATCATTGAAGGTTCGGATGTCGCGTCTCCCGCCTGGGTAGGGCATCCGACGACTGGAGCGTGGACGGCCCCGTCCGCCAGACTCGCTCAGTGACAGCCCAATGCTTCGGGCGATTGGTAGATCCTCGGTCGCCACTTGATCCTGCGCCTGCCGCGGCAGCTCCACGGGAGTATCGAAATGTAGCGCCGCCGTTCTGTTCGCGATCGGAAGGTAATGGGCGGACGAGGCCGTCCGCGCTCCTGACCCTCAACGCTCGGACAGGCAGTACAGGGACTTCTCGCCTCGAAGATAAAGTTCCTGATCTATGAGCGCGGCGGACGCGCTGAACACGTCGTCCAACCGGTTCAGGGCAATGACTGCATTCTCACGATCGTGATTCAGCACCAAAGTCACGCCGTCACGGGCCGTTACGTAGATCCGATTTTTCGCGCCGACTGGTGACGAGAAAATGAAGTCGCGAATGCCGTCGAGGCGAAGCGGGTCGCCGAGGGCTCGGCCACTCTCGGGATCGAGACGAGACAAAACATTCTGATTGTGGCGCAGAAAATAGAGGGTGTCGTCGTAGAGCAGCGGGGAAGAGACGTACGGAGTCAGGCGATTGAGTTTCCACGCGACCCGATCGGTACCGGTGAGGTCGCCTCGGGCGCCCGCCAACCGAATCGCCAGCATCGATTGCTGATAATAGCTGTTCCCGGCAAAAATGATTCCGTCTCGATAGACGGGAGAGGAAACGACGTTGTCGGTGAGTCCAGCGCATTCCCACAATTCTTCTCCTGTGGCCAGGTCGTAACCGCGAACTCGTTTGGTGGCACTAACGACCACTTGTGGTTTTCCTTGGAACGCCACTACCAACGGGGTTGACCACGATGTTTTCTCATCACGAGCCACTTTCCAGAGTTGCGCCCCGGTGACTTTGTCGAAGGCGTACAGGAACGAATCGCCTTCATGGTCCCAGCACACGAGCAGCGTGTTACCGAACACGACGGGGGAGCTGCCTTCGCCGTGGGCATGCAGGGTGTTCATTTGGCCCAGGTCCTTCTGCCACTTCAAATCGCCGGCGAGATCGAGACAGTAAAGCCCGTGGGAACCGAAGAATGCATAGACTCGCTCGCCGTCGGTCACCGGTGAGTTGGAGGCGAGGCTCCCGGTCGCATGGCCGCCTTCATGCGGAAAAGCCTCGCTCAGCACTCTTCGCCAGAGCTCTCGGCCGTCGCGACGATTCACAGCCAGAATCATGAATTGGTGCCGATGGGTCACTCCTACGTTGTCGTGAGTGCCTGGAGCGTGGTCGTACACCGGCGACTGGGCTTCGCCGACCGGGACGGCCGCTTGCAGGAACACCCGATCACCAAAAACGATGGGTGAAGAGTGTGCTTTGCCGGGCAGGAGAATTTTCCAGCGGACGTGATTCGTTTCGCTCCAGGAGACTGGCGGATTCGCATACGGCGCGACGCCATTCGCGAGGGGTCCCCGCCATTGGGGCCAGGCCCTAAGGAGAGTGGGCGGATTGGTGTCAGCCAGCGCAACGAGGCTGGAGCAGCAAACGAGGAAGGCCAGAATTTCCCGGCGCGAGAAGGCGGTGCGCTCCCAATTCAGAAATGCGGCCCAGAATTCGGTCCGTTCAACCGGCAGGGCTGCCGCGCTGCGGTGGCCCCGCGTCGAAGGCGCGGCCTTTCGCACTGGCGCGGGGGAGGGATTCGACGCGTCGCTTCGGAAGGCCGGCTCAGTGCTACGCCCGGCCCGGGGACGGCGCAGCGCGGCAGCCCTGCCGGTTGAACTGTTCATGGATGGCGGGTGCATCGCCGGTTCGGGGGTTGCTTCCTAATGTCCTGCCCGCAGCACAACTTCGCCGTGGAGGATCTTGTTGCAACAAGTGAGCCGAAACTTCTCCGGGTCCTTGTTCCATTGGTCGAGGACGTCGAGTTCCTCGGGAGTAGGCTCGGTGATATTCTCCATACCGCTCACCACTTCCGCGACACACGTGCCGCAGGAGCAGTTGAAACAACCCGCTTCCATTTCCACGCCCGCGGCCTCCCCGGCCTCGATGAGATTCTCTCCGTCGGGAACTTCAGCCGTCGCCTGAGCTGGCAGGATGGTAATTTTAGCCATGCGAAGATTGTCGAATCGGCCGCGGCCGACCTGCCGACATGATGAGTCCCAATCCTCGGCGTGTCCACCGAGGCACATTGCCCCCCTTTGCCCCGTCCGAAAATCCGGCGCCGCTCGTCGGCGGGATCATTGAACCAAGAGTCGACCGGCGAAGCAGGAAGCCAAGGAACAAAGCGTCCGGCTCGAGAAAAACCATTGCGCGGGGCCCACTCGCTCGGGGAGTTTCCCGCTTCCGGAATATGGCTGAACAAATCTATCGCTTCGTCACGAACGGTTGGAACCCCCAAGAAGTCTCGGCGCTCCACGGGGTCGATCGCCTGGTTTACCGGTCCAACAAGCTAGGCGCCGACCAACGCGTCACCAACACCGGCGGGGGCAACACTTCATCGAAGTTGAAGGAGCGGGATCCCTTGAGCGGCCAAGAGGTCGAGGTGTTGTGGGTCAAGGGATCGGGTGGCGACTTGAGGACGAGTTTACGGGAAAATTTTTCTTCTCTGTATCAAGACAAGCTGATGGGGCTGCAAACGATGTACGGCGCCCGCCAAGACAAAGGGCTCAAGTCACCCGCCGAGGATGACATGGTAAACGCTTACAACCACACCACCTTCAACCTTAATCCACGCGCCAGCTCGATCGATACGCCGCTCCACAGTTTCATTCCGGCGAAGTTCGTGGATCACATGCACCCGAATGCGATCATCGCCATCGCGGCCAGTGCTCGCTGCGAGGAACTGACCCGAGAGATCTTCGGCGGCACCATGGCGTACGTGCCGTGGATGCGCCCGGGCTTCGAGCTCGGACTGGCGATGCAAGAAATCTGCCGCCAGCAGCCCGGCGTGAAGGCGATCATGATGGGTCAACACGGCTTCATTTCTTGGGCAGACGATGATCGCGAGTGTTATTTTCGGACGCTCGACTTCATCGAACAAGCGTCGGCTTATCTGGAGAAGCAATACACCGCCAAAGGCGGAGATATCGCGGCGTTCGGTGGCGCGAAATATCAGACCCTCCCCGAAGCCGCGCGACGACAGACTTTGGCCGCCATTCTCCCGTGGCTGCGCGGTCGGGTGAGTCAACAGCGGCGGTTTATTGGAACGATTCAGGACGATGATAAGATCCTGCGTTTCGTGAACTCGAAGGACGCGCCGCGCTTGGCCGAACTGGGAACGAGTTGTCCGGACCATTTCCTGCGCACCAAGATTAAGCCGCTATATGTAGATTGGAATCCGCAAACCGAGGATGTGGCCTCCCTGAAAACGAAGCTCCAGTCTGGAATCGAACAATACCGGCGTGACTACGCGGCTTATTACGACCGATGCAAGCGCCCCAATTCTCCCGCGATGCGGGATCCCAATCCGACGGTCGTGTTGATTCCCGGCTTGGGGATGATCGCCTGGGGGAAGGACAAGTCGGAGAGCCGCGTGACCGCCGAATTCTACAACTGCGCCGTCGAGGTCATGCGCGGCGCTGAAGCCATGGATCGCTACATTGCCTTGCCCCAGCAAGAGGCCTTCGACATCGAGTACTGGCTGCTCGAAGAGGCCAAACTAAAACGGATGCCGGCGGAAAAGGAACTCGCGCGCCAGGTGGTGGTCGTCGTCGGCGCCGGCTCGGGGATCGGCAAAGAAACGGCTCACCGACTTTGCCGCGAGGGGGCCCACATTGTCTGTGTGGACATGAAGCTCGAAACGGCGGAAGCCACCGCCAAAGAAATCACCGACCGGCTTGGCCAGGGGATTGGCGTCGCCGGAAGTGGAATTTCCGGTTGCGGGCCTGCCCTCGGCCTAGCGTGCAACATTACCGATCGAGCCAGCGTGCGAGCGATGTTGGATCAAGTTGCGCTGGCTTATGGCGGCTTCGATTCTATTTGCGTGACGGCGGGAGTGTTTTGGCCCAGCGACACTTCGGGACACATTCCGGACGACAAGTGGGCTTTCACTTTCGGCGTCAACGTCACCGGAAGTTACATCGTCGGCGACGAAGCAGCCCGGACGTGGAAGGAGCAAGGATTGCGCGGCAGCTTAGTGCTCACGACCAGTGCCAACGCCGTGGTCGCGAAGAAAGGCAGCGTCGCCTACGACTGCTCGAAGGCGGCGGCGAATCATCTCGTGCGGGAAATGGCCATGGAGTTAGCGCCGTTGGTGCGCGTCAACGGCGTGGCGCCAGCCACGGTTGTGCAAGGTTCCGCGATGTTCCCCCGCGACCGCGTGATCGGATCGCTCGCCAAGTATCAGATCCCCTACACCGACGACGAAGCCACGGAATCATTGGTAAAGAAACTCGCGCAGTTCTACGCCGACCGCACCTTAACCAAATCGCCCATTACTCCTGCTGACCAAGCTGAGGCCTATTTCCTCCTGGTCACGCAACGCCTCAGCAAAACCACCGGCCAAGTCCTCACCGTGGACGGCGGACTGCATGAAGCGTTTTTGCGGTAGGTGGGCCGACCTAAATATTCCCGGGCGGTCAATTATTGGAAAGCTGCTTGTCTTATACTTAGCCAGTTTTGGCCCCAAAAAATCGACACGGTATCAAATTTGATTCCCCAAGAAAGGATCAGAGATTTTGATCCTTTCTGGACGCGAGGGCGAGTTTCTTAACGAGCCGGTCAGGGATCGGCTGGCTTGGCGAGAAGGTAACGCCAGTTTTGGTAGACTTGAGCCCGACCGCGGCAATGGCGTCGGCATGGGACTTGATGGCGGACGGAGATAGATAGAGGCCGCATTGCTTACTGAACGCGGCATAACCCGCGATGATGGATTGTCCGATCCTGAACCCTGGCATTTTGTAGGCGATGACTTCTTCGGCGTCAGGCAACGCGCGCGCAAGTTGAGCGCGCAATCGAACCAGCAGAGGGCGGAGGTCTTTAGGAGCCTCAGCGATGTAGGCGTCGTGATCAGCAAACATGGTCAGAGCTTCCGCTGGCGTCACATTCGAGGCAAGGGTCCACCCTTTCAGCATTAACCAGTTGGATGACTGAATGGGCCAGCTTGCGCCGTCGGCCCGAATTCTCAAACGGGCTGTTAGAGTGGGCCGCGAATCGACTTGAAGTTCTCCAGACAGCGTTCCGCGGTCTCCAACTGGGAGAAGCGGCTGCCTTCTTGTTCGATCAGGTAGTGCTCGACGCCGCCGGTAGTCTCGGCCACCTGGAGCAATTCCTTCCAAGGCCCGACGCCTTCGCCTAGCAAGACGCGGTAGTGTTTCTGTGGGTCCGAAGACCAATCCTTGAGATGGTAGGTCTTGATTCGGCCGGCGTTGGCTCGAATGAACGCCAACGGATCCGCCCCCGCGGCCAGGCAGGTCGCGACGTCGAGTTGGAACGCGACCGCTTTGGGCGTATTGGCCGTTAGGACATCGATCGGGCGCGTTCCCTCAATGGGCCTAAAATCAATGTCCCAGTTGTGATAGCCGACGCTCAGTCCGGCTGGGCTCAGCGTTTGGGAAGTCCGACCCAGAATGTCCGCCGTACGCCTCCAACCATCCAGTCCGGGCTGCGGACCCGCATGCGCCATAATCACATACCGACTGCCAAGGACTTGATTGAGCTCGAT
This sequence comes from Verrucomicrobiales bacterium, assembly GCA_003445095.1. Taxonomy (GTDB): domain Bacteria; phylum Verrucomicrobiota; class Verrucomicrobiia; order Limisphaerales; family UBA9464; genus UBA9464. Next base: position 6,390 of record DLVS01000422.1, on the reverse strand, counting down.
CACGTGGGGCAGGTGTTCGTTTGAGAAATGCTGCGCGCTGGTGTGGATGGAGTAACAACGCAGCCCGAGATCATCCAATTGCTTCCGCACTTGCCGGGCCTTTTCTTGGGTCCAGTCGAAATATGGGGCCCAAAACTCGACGCATTCATAGCCCATTCCGCTGACCGCCTTGAGGGTGCCCACTAGGTCGCGCTTTTCGTCGTCGCGAACAGAGTACATTTGCAAACCGATGGGAATTCGTTTGACCAGTCGTGGCTCGGCGACCAGCGACCGGACCGAGCAGGATGCCAATCCCAGCGAGGCCAAAAAGGAACGTCGGTGAATTGGGTAATCCTTCACAATGATAACTTAGAGACTGCGTTTTCGTTGGTGGCGGTCGCCAGGCGAAACAAGGAGTTCGCCGTCGCAGGCTCAAATGAGGCGTGTGAGTCGCCTTGCATTCTTTGCCCACGCTGCGAATTCGCAGACTACGGCCCAGAGTGATCTTTAGCCTCGGCAATCATCCGCTCATACTCCGCTTGTCCGCCGAAATACTTGAAATTGACCTCACCCAGGAGCGGGATTTCTTGGTTTAGAGTTTTCCAATCTTGGGCACGCCAGGCATGGAGCGCAAAGTTATGGTGCCAGCCCGAAGCCTCCGGCGCCTCCTTGAAGAACACCTCGAAGGCCGCTCGAATATCCCGCCAGACCGCGGGTCTGCGATAATAGGTAAGATCCACTTTGGTCGAACGTTTTCCTGTCTTCGGATCGTTCTTTCGGTAGTAGCCCTCAAGCGCTTCATGGATGTCCACAATCATCAGGCGCGCTCTCTTCACCGCGTTCGTGTCGGTAAGACATTGCTGCCCGAACTCAATGACCTCCCGCTCCGAACCATGCCACTTGGGCATCAGGTATTCTGCCTTGGCCCAGTACAATTTGTACCAACCCGCCGACCGTTGCTGGCCGCGTCGAAACCACAGTTCCATCTCGGATCTCGGATGGCTCCGACCGAGGCAGACCCAGATCATTCGGTACGGAACCTGAGCGAGTGTCGGCTTGAGATCCCAGGCCTGGCGTAGCGCCGATTCACCCCGTTGCAGCCGCTCGCCAAACAGGCGCCAACCCTCGTCAGTCACGGAATCGGCCCATCCGCTCCCCCTAGCCTGCCAAGCAAAATCCACATACTTGTCCCCCAACAGGTACTGCGCTTCGGCCGTTCCAAGATACCGGTTAGTGATCGCCTCTTCGATCTTCGGCCAGTACTGAGTTACCAGATTCGTATGCCATAGGAGGTCACACATGGGTTCCACGAGGTCGAGGAACTCGTCGCCGGGCAGCCCCGGTTTGGCCAAGGTTTCGTAGAGGTTAGCGAAGGCCGCCTGGCGCACTCGGCGGGCTTCAGGTGGAACCTGATTAGTGTTGCCCCACTTTGGGTAGAGGACATCAAAGGCTCGGTAGTAGCCGTAGCACTTCAACAAGGGATCATAACTGGTCGCGGCCAAGTCATCCGCGATCGCCAGGATGTTGGTGGTTCCAGGCAATGGGGCTCCTCCTCGTCGCCAATGAAGATAGCGGATAAGCGGATCCTGGCAGCCCAGTCGCAAGGCCTGGCTGGTGAAGTTGGTGACGGCCCAATAATCCGCCACGTCGGCGGTGAGCGTGCCGGCACGGGCCGCCGCGAACCGCGAGAGCGCATTGGTCGCCGCCGCATCCCACTTCGCGTCCCGCTGTCCATGTTCGAGATAACCACCGACGAGCATCGCCTGATGCCACGGAAGCAAGGCCGCGGCATTCCAGGACCCGGGAAGCGCTCTCGGTGGGGTTTCAGTTTCCTCGGGACCTGTCGCCCCAAGAACGACTGACACACCGATCAGTGCCCAAAGACTCCAAACACTGTGGACCATAAGCAACGGTGTCCCGCACTCAATGGCAGTTCAAGGTCAGAGCAGGAAGCCAGAATGCCAACCGAGTGTTGGTTACTCGCCTTGAGTCGTCAGCTTTCATGAACCTTCATCGCATCTGCGGCAGCGGCGTCGATTGACTTGGGCCGGGTCGCAAGAGCTCGGCCAGCGCCGTGGCGAGCATTGAGGGACCATCCAAGCCGCGTTGGCGCGCCACGCGCAAGACCAACTCTGCCAACTGAGCACTAGCACGCACCGCGGCAAAGAGTTCGCGCCAGTCTTGAAGGTCTCCGCGTTCCAAGGCGGAATCGACCGCGGCAGCCGACCATTGCCGGGTGGTGAGGTGGCGGTGGTCCATCACTGGTCTCCCTTCACCAAGGCTTCGCCCAAGAGCACGCCGAAGCGCTGGCAGATTGCGCGGGTAGTCTCCCAACGGTGCCACTTTTCGTTCAGTCCTTTGTAGTGCGGAAGTTCCGCTTCATCGAGGTCGAAGGGCGCGGCAGCGCAAAGCGCCTTGGCAACTTCCAATCCGACCGGGGCGGTTTGGAGCGAACCATATCGGGCATCGAGCTTGAGCAGTGCCTGGAGCACGACCTCCGGCGAGGCGCAGGCGGAAAGCGCGGCGAAATCGAGGTAATCCCGGGTAGCGTTGCGGTCGTAGGCGAGAAATGCCTTCATGCCGAGCATTTCGTCCAGGGTTGGAACGACCAACGGTCCCGCTGCCGTCTGCACGGTCTGGGTTTCAATCGGTAGCGATCGCTTGAGTTGCCGGAAGCCGACTTCCACGCCACCGATGCTGCCGAGAATCAGGACGGGCGGGTTGACGCGGGCGGTCTTCCAATCCGGTTGGGCTTCAAGCCGGGCACGCACCTCGGCAAAGTTGTCACGCAAGGCCGTCAAAAGATGGTCGGTGGCTTCCGACACACGATGGCCGGCATACACCGCCGCCACACACGGCTCCCGGCACCAGGCGTTGGGCCTGCACGCCCGCCTTCAGAATGCCAATCCATGCGGCGGACCGCGCGGGAGTGGGGGAGGTGGCGGGTTCGCCGCTGCTCTGGTCCTTCGGTTCGGCACTCATGGCATCACCGCGTCCAGCGTGCCAGAATGCAATCTCGAATGGAACCGCTGCGAATGGCCGCTCAGAACCGACAATCACCCAGACTCACATCGTTGGTGGTAAGCAACACATCCACGAGACTGGTAACCTGGTCGACTCCCGGGACCTACTCTGTCCGCAAGGCCGTCAGCGGCGGTATCCGCGTGGCGCGGCGGGCCGGAATCCACGCGGCCAGCAATCCCGCCAGACCGAGCACTAACGGCACTAACCCAAATACCGGCGGATCCCACGGTGACACAGCGGCGGCCTGCAAGACATCGCCCAACAGCGGCGTCAGCAAACCGGCAAATAACAATCCCAAGACCAGCCCCACCGCCAAGAGTCGTCCACCCGCGCGAACCACCATCCGGACCACCTCCTGTCGCTGCGCCCCCAACGCCATTCGCACGCCGATCTCTTGCGTCCGTTGGCTCACGCTGTAGGCGATCATTCCGTAGATTCCCAGCACCGAGAGAAACAACGCCAACGCGGCATAGAGAACAAACCCCACCGCCAGTACCTGACGGTCCCACGTGGCGTGCGTCAAAACATCCCGAAGCGAGTGCGCTTGGTAAATCGGCACCGTCGGTTCGACTGTGGCATTGGTTGAGCCGGGGCGGAGCAACGGAGGATTGATCAAGAAAACCGTTCGCTGGGCTACTTTGGCGTAGTCGTCAGGATTGCCCTCCACTCGCATCACCACCGATAAGAAATTGGCCGGCACCAATCCGGAGGCGCCATAGATGATGGGTAACGGCTCTGCCTTACCGAATTCAAACCGTACATCTTCCACCACTCCCACGATGGTCAATTCCACGGCGTTCGTCTCCGTCTCGTCCTTCGCGAATCGCAGCTTCGTTCCTAGAGTATGGCCGGTGGGGAAATAGCGCCGCACAAACTCGCGATCCACGACCGCTTCGCCTTTCTTTGCTCCTGATTCGCCGGCGGTCAGGTTGCGCCCCTCGATTAGAGCCACCCGTAAAGCCGGTAACGCTCCCGGACTCACCATCACCGGCACGGCGTGCAGTTTCGCCTGACTCGCATTGGTTGAGGCACCCACCACTGAGAATCCAGTAACCTCCCGCTCTGGCGTTCCAGGGAGGATAGAAAGGGTTCCCACCGACTGCACGCCGGGCAGTTGGGCCAAATTCGTTTCGAGTCGTGTGAAGAACTCCCGCACCACTGCGGGATTCGTGTAGTGCGACTGCGGCAGCCCCACGCGGAAGGTAAAAACTTGTCGCGGATCGAACCCCAGCTTTTCCGTCCGCAGTTTCCACAAACTTCGCAACGTTAGCCCGGCGCCCACCAAGAGAACCAAAGCCAGGGCGACTTGCGCCACGACGAGCGAGTGGCGCAACCGTTGATGACTCTCGCCGGGTCCACTCGAACGCCCGCCTTCTTTGAGTTCCTCGGCCAATCCGGGGCGAGTCAGCATCACCGCCGGTAACAATCCCGCTAACAGGCTCGACACGACCGCCGCGGCGATTGCGAACGCGATGACCCGGCCATCGAGATCAAAGCGCAGCCAGAACGGCAGCCAGACTCCCGGACTAACCCGCAAGGCATCCACCGCCCACGCCGCCAGGAGCAAGCCGAGCGCGCCGCCGACGAGCCCGAGGAGCAAACTTTCAATGAGCAGTTGGCGAATCACTTCCCACCGCGTCGCGCCCAACGCGAGTCGGACCGCGACTTCCTTCATTCGACGCGCGCCTCGAGCCAGCAGCAGGCTCGCGACATTCGTGCAAGCGATCAGTTGGACCAAGAGCACCGCGCCCAAAGCGAGGACGACCAATGGCCGTCGTTCGGCACTCAGTTTCTCCCGTAAGGGTTCGGCCACGATGCCCAATTCTGCCGCGGTCGCCGGATGCTCCCTTGCGAGGTCAGCGGCTATGCCACCGAGCTCGGCTTGGACTTCAGCCAGCGACGAGCCAGAACGAATTCGCGCAAACGCGTGCCCGTAATAGAACGCATCCTTGCCGGGTTCGGGTTGCCAGGGCATCCAGATGTCGGCCGCGGCGGGAAATCGCCATCCGGGTGGCATGACTCCCACCACTTGGGCGGGACGTCCTGAGATTTCGATCAATTGTCCGATGATCCCCGGCAATCCGCCATAGCGCCGCTGCCAAACCTCATAGCCCAGCAAAACAACCTCCGGCTGCCCGGGCGCCTGCTGTTGTGGCGAGAAATCTTCCCCGAGGATGGGCTTCACTCCGAGAACCTTGAAGGTGTCGCCCGACAGCCAACTTCCGAGTAACCGCTCGGGTGGCTTACCGGGATCGGTAAGGATGAAGGTACGTCGATCCGCCAAAACCAATCCCTCCAGATGCTTCGCGCGACGCCGAATTTCCTGGGCGTTGATAACGCTGCATCCGAGTGGCCCACCGGCCCCGCCTCGCTGCACTTGAGTCACCGATAGCAAATCTTGTTCACGCGGAACGAGGGGCAACGGTCGCAGCAGGACACCATTGAACACGCTGAACGCCGCCGTTGTCGCCCCCAGCCCGAGCGCTAGCGCCAAAACGGCCACAAAGGTAAATCCCGGCTGCCGCAACAGCAGTCGGACGCCCGTTCGAAAATCTCGCAATACCGCAGGCACAATTTGAAGGGCCGTCACCGCGCTGAAGGTGTCAGCTCGGGACTGGCCCGGTTACGACCGCTCCATCCAGCCGTCACGCAACCGAACAATCCGATTTCCCCGGGCTGCATTCACCTCCGAGTGGGTGACCTGGATGATGGTGGTTCCTTCCCGATTGAGTCGCACGAACAAGTCCATGATGGCCGCGCCCTGCTCGGAGTGCAGGTTGCCGGTCGGTTCGTCCGCCAGCAGCAACTTCGGCTTCGAGATCACCGCGCGAGCCACGGCCACGAGTTGCTGCTGCCCTCCGCTGAGCTGGGCGGGAAACAGGTCCTTCTTCCCCACGATGCCAAACCGATCCAGCGTGTCCGCCACAATGCCATCGCGTTCTGACTTCTTGAGGTCCCGGTAACTCAACGGTGCATCCAGATTCTCGGCGACGGTTAAGTCTTCCAACAAATGGAACCGCTGAAACACGAACCCGACATAACGCCGATTCAACACCGCTCGCTCTTTCGGCTTCAAGGAATGAACCGGCTGACCCTCAAGGAAGAATTCGCCTTCCCAGGCGCTGTCATACAGTCCGAGAATGCTCAGCAACGTGGATTTCCCGGCGCCGCTCGGGCCCATGATCGTCACAAACTCTCCTTCTTCGAGGTCGAGGCTAATCTGACGCAAGACCCAAGTCGGGCTCGGCCGTGTGGGGAACGACTTTTCGAGGTTCTTCAGTTGGATCAACGGATTCATAGATTCACGAAACGAGGCGAGGCATGAGCTTTTAGCAGAGAGGTAAGGAAGACATGGAGGACGAATCCTGGTACGGAACGAGCAAGAAT
>DLVS01000182.1:607-2787 GCA_003445095.1 Verrucomicrobiales bacterium | reverse complement strand
TTGTGCTCTTCCGATCTTACCCGCAATTTCCTTTATCGCAATCAGGGAAACGGTAGCTTCGAACGTGTCATCGACGCTGGTGCGCTGACTGAAGATCTATTCCATTTTCTCACTTGTTCCTGGGTGGACTACGACAACGATGGGTGGCTGGACGTGTTTATGACCGTGCCCCGGTCGTCGAGTGAAACACCCACCAGTGTCAAAAACCGTCTGTACCACAATCAAGGCGACGGCAAATTCGCCTTGGTGACGCAAGGCACCGTGGCCACCGACGCCGGCGAGGCTGCCGGAGCGGCCTGGGGAGACTACGACAATGATGGATTCCCGGACTTTTTCGTGTGCTTCAGCGCCTTCAGTGAACAAACCAACGCCTTGTATCACAACAACGGCAATGCCAACAATTGGATCAAGATTCGGTGTGTCGGCACGGTCTCCAACCGTTCGGCACTCGGGACCAAGGTCCGCGTAAAGGCGACCATCGGCGGCGTCGAGCGCTGGCAGATGCGCGAGATCTTCGGCACCGAAGGCTGGCTCAGCTTCAACAGCTTGGATGCAATCATCGGACTGGGCGATGCGACGGTCGTCGATGTCCTCCGCATCGAATGGCCCTCGGGAATAGTGCAGGAATTTGAAAAGGTGCCGGTCCGACAAACGCTCACCATCGTCGAGCGAACGGAACTCACCATTGCCGCCGGCAGCGACGGCGATTTTCAGCTCACCGTGAAAGGTCCCCGTCAACAGCGCTACCGCCTGGATGCTTTTTCCAACATGAATGGATGGGCGCCCTGGACTTCGGTGACGATTACAAACACGGATGGAACCGCCTCCTCGAACTACACGCCGACGGATGGCACTGCGGTGAAATTCTTCCGCGCCGTGCCGGAGTAGCTAGGAACCAGATGAAACGACGGCGTCCAACGCAGGTTATTCCGGGTCGGAACCACACTGCCTTTTCGCTGGTGGAACTGCTGGTGGTGGTCGCCGTTATCGCCATTCTCGCGGGCCTTCTCCTGCCTGCACTGACCACGGCCAAGGCGACGGCGCAAGCAGCCCGCTGCCTCAACAACCATAAACAACTTCAGCTCGCCTGGTTGCTCTACGCTGGGGATCACGACGACCAGTTGCCACCCAACGGGGACATGTTGCCCGGTCTGGCGCGCAACGACCGACCCTTCTGGTGGGCGCAGGGTGTGATGAATTACCGCGACGATCACCCCGACAATACGAACACGAGTCTCCTGTTGGACGAACGCTGGGCGCAACTTGGCAACTACACCAAAGACGCCGGTCTTTACCGATGCCCATCCGACCGGAGCGTGTCGCGAGTCGGCGGCCAGATTCGTCCGCGAGTGCGCAGTGTCTCGATGAATATCCATGTGGGGCGAATCGTAGACTGTTTCGTGATCACAGCACGGCGAGTCGGGCCGGATAAGGTTGCCCAGATTCCCAACCCCGCGATGCAGTTTGTCTTTGTGGACGAGCACCCGGATAGCATCGGCGGAACCGCGTTCTGGATTGTTCCCGGCGAAGGACGCGAATCGAAACTCCTAAGTTATCCGAGCGCGCTGCACCGCGGAGGCGCGGTCCTGTCATTCGCCGACGGTCATGTTGAAGCACACCGCTGGTTGGACAGCCGGACGCGACCGCCGGTCAAAGGCCAAAACTGGCTGGGAGAAACCGACTCGCCGGAGAATTCCGACGTTCGCTGGCTTCACCAACGGACCTTCTTCCCGGAGGAGTGAGAGCGAGAGCAGCGGAGCGACAAGGATTGCCGCCTTATCTTGGCGGAAACTCTTCAAATGCGGCGCTCAGCGGCTCGCGGCCCTAGTCTTGCCGTCCGGAGCGCGTCCGCCACCGCAACGGAGAGATGGCGGCCGTGTGAGCCTATTCACACGTGGGAGGACCGTCCGTCCATGGCTCCATGACATCGCAGCGAACTCGGGTGGACAGAATTGTCCTACTCTAATCCATACCTAAATGAAGCCTTCAGAGAATCGGTCGGACGAGGGTTTGATCGCGGAAGGAGGACAGAGTTGTCCAGTTGCAGCCTGAATAGTGCCGCAAAAGGCCCCTAAATTCGCTCGGCACGGCCAGTGCTTGACGGTCGACGTTGTGGAATGCCCTCCCATCGACCAGCAAATCGCCGCCTATTTGGTTCGGCATCCGGACGCTCAGGACAC
>DLVS01000182.1:0-391 GCA_003445095.1 Verrucomicrobiales bacterium | reverse complement strand
CGCGGGCGCGATGGACGGATCCGTTTCAGCTTGAACAGCAGCAAGGAGCAGGAAGTCGCTGCGTGGCTCGCCGAAGCCGCGACGGCTACCGCGCCGGCACTATCAGCACCCACTCGACGACGGACTCGGAGCGTCGCCACCAAAGCGGCAAAACCACGAACTTCGCGACGTCCGCGCGGGCGCCAATAGGAAGAAGCATCCGAGTTATGGCCAACGTATTCGCGCTCCGTTCCGTGGTGACGTCACTGGCCATTACACTCCGCAATGCGTACGACGCCAGCCCGCTGCGAACGAGCCTGCCTCGCCCGTTCGGCTTCGATCCCATCAGCAGCGGACAACTGGCGATGGACGAAAGTACGAGCGACGGCGCCGTCGATTCGGACCGAGTCAC
>DLVS01000286.1 GCA_003445095.1 Verrucomicrobiales bacterium | reverse complement strand
CTGGCGCGTGTAAGGCATGTAGCCAGCGAGCGGACCTTGCTCCATTTGCTGCATCGCCCGCCGCGTCGGATCGATCAGATCAGAGGTCGTGACGGGTTCGACGTTGCCGAAATGATGGAAGAGGTCAGAGCAAAAGAGCGTCTTTCGGGTCTCCTCGAACAGCACGCCTGCGTCCCAACCGTGCGGGATGTGCGGCGAGCGATAGAATCGGTACCGATACTTGCCCGTGGTGAGGACATCATCCGCCGTCATGCCGCGGGCTGGGCGAATTGAGAAATCATCAACACTAACGAGCTTACCCACGAGCGTGCAGACAGGCTGGGCCTGAGGCGCAAGTTGCAGCCAGTCATTGAGGGCGCCGCACTCATCGGACTCGAAATGGCTCCAGGCGACGTGCCGGAGAGTTGTTGGATCGATCAGTTTGCCGACGGCTTCGCGCAGTTCCGGAAACATTGCTTTCAATCCCGCGTGAAAGAGCAGGGGTTCGTCATCGCGGATCAGGAAGTGATTGAACTGCATGTCGAAGTCCGGGACGTACAGCGACAACCGGAAAAGATCGGGAGCGATTTCGTGAATGGTGGTCATGGAGGCAAATCTACTAGGAACCAAGGAACGCGATTTCCCGACAAAGCCGGATCCTGGTGAGCGGGTGTTGGTCGAGGGGGAAATGCCAAGCGACGTCGGCGAACGTGGATGGGCGGTCCGGCCTCTTAGTCACCCTCGACGGATACCCCGCTGGAATCGTTGCCGACCATCAAAAAATCAGGTTGCGTCCCTCTTCGGACCGCTTTTCCGATTGAATGACCTTTTCCGGACGTGGTTCCTTCCTCGCACCGAATGGCTGATCCGCTGTCTGCTTCCGCCTCCGCTCCACCGGAAACTGCGTCTCGCGTGTCGTTGGGTAGCCGGCTCGTCTCGCTCGATGCCTTGCGCGGTTTCGATATGTTCTGGATTCTGGGGGCCGATTCGATTGGCCACGCCATGGGCGAAATGCAGGGGGGACCGGTGGCCGCGTCGCTGGCTCGACAGCTCGATCACGTAGCCTGGGAAGGATTCCGGTTCTACGATCTGATTTTTCCTCTGTTTGTTTTCATGGTGGGCATCTCCCTAGTCTTCTCGCTTCAACGGATTGTCGCGAACGAAGGCAAAGGCGCCGCGATCAAGCGAATCGTTCGGCGATCGGTATTGCTCTACTTACTTGGCGTCCTCGTTTATGGCGGTTTCTCGACACCCCTCGAACAGATTCGCTTGCTCGGCGTGTTGCAGCGAATCGCGTTATGCTACTTCGCCACCGGCTTGTTGTTCGTATTTTTTCGGCCCAAAACGTTGTACTTGGTAACCATCGCAATCCTGGTCGGCTATTGGGCGTTGGTGTGCTTTGTCCCCGCTCCGGGACAGAGCACCGTGTCATTTGCGGAAGGCCAAAACATCGTCAACTGGTTCGACGCCCAATACCTCCCCTGGCGAAAATGGGACGGGGACCACGACCCCGAAGGAATTCTCAGCACCTTTCCCGCGATCGCAACCTGCCTGCTTGGGGTATTCGCCGGACTTTGGATGGTGAATCCCGAGAAGTCGGACCGTCAAAAAACTTTGGGTCTGGTTGCTGCTGGCGCCGGATTATTGGTGCTCGGATACGCTTGGGGGTTTCAATTCCCCATCATCAAAAAGCTCTGGACGTCCTCCTACGTTCTGGTGGCAGCCGGGTGGAGCGCCTGGCTGCTCGCGGGATTTTTCTGGGTCATCGATGTCCTGGGTTGGCGACGTTGGGCGGAGCCGTTCATTTGGATCGGCATGAACCCCATTGCCCTTTATCTCATCGCTCATTTCGTGGATTTCGCGCAATTGGCTTCCCGTCTCGTGGGTGGACCGGTGGCCACTTATCTGGACACCCACCTCACCGCCGGTTCAGGCCCGTTTGTCATTTCGCTCACGAGCATTCTCTTGTGCGTCGCGTTGGCGCGATTGATGTACGTCAAGAAACTCTTCATCCGATTGTGAATTCCTCCGCGACTGCTATTCCCGAGATTCGCGACTCCGCCTCGCGCGACGCCAACCGTCCGACCGAACGGGTCATGTCACTCGATGCCCTGCGCGGGTTCGACATGTTCTGGATCGCCGGAGGGGGCCTGATGGTCTCGGCCCTTGACCGGTGGACCAGCAATCCGGTGTTCGGATTCGTTAAGAATCAATTAACCCACGTCTCCTGGGCCGGGTTCCGTTTCTACGATCTAATCTTTCCTCTGTTCGTCTTCTTGGTTGGCGTGTCCATCGCCTTGTCGGTCCCGAGGAGTCTGGAGCGGCACGGTCGCGCTCGGACGGTTCGGCACATCTTGGTTCGTGGTGTCCTGCTATTCTTGGTCGGCATCTTTTACTCGGGCGGGCTGAGCGGGGGCTGGGGCGAAATCCGTGTCCTCGGAGTGCTGAACCGGATTGCCATTTGCTACACGGCCGCTGCGCTTCTGTTCACGTTCTTTCAACCGCGCTGGCTCGTCGGATGGGCCTTGGCATTCTTGGTTGGTTATTGGGCGCTGATGACCTGGGTTCCGATTCGCGACATTAAGCTCCAGTCGGCGGCGCTCGCCGAGCTGACGGCTCGCACTGGAGAAACGAACGCGGCCACCTTGTTTGCGAACACGACCACGCGGATCAGCGGCCAGTTCGAGCCCGGCTACAACCTCTCCAACCATCTCGATTTCCAATACCTCCCGGGCCGCTTGTATGATCGGTATTGGGATCCCGAAGGGCTGCTAAGCACCTTGCCCGCGATTGCATCGTGTCTGCTGGGCGTGCTGGCGGGCTGGTGGCAACTCAAGTCGTCCATGAAGCCAGGACAACGGTCCTTGGCCCTGTTGGCCGCGGGAATCCTGTGTGTCGCGTTGGGTTACTTGTGGGGACTCCAGTTTCCGGTGGTTAAGAAGATTTGGACCTCGTCCTTCGTGTTGGTGGCGGGCGGCTACAGCCTGATCCTCAGGGGAATCTTCCACCAAATCATCGACGTCTGGGGCTGGCGGACCTGGTGTCAGCCGTTCGTGTGGATTGGCGCCAATGCGCTGACCATCTATCTCGCCGCCTCATTCCTCAATTTCCGCCGAGTTGCTGATCGCCTCGCAGGGGGGCCGATCAAAGCGGCGCTTGGCCCCGCTGGAGATACTGTCGTCGCGTTGGTGGCCGTGGCCCTGCTTTTTGCGTTCGCGAGGTTCTTGTATCGACGCAAGATTTTCCTGCGCTTGTGAACGGGTCCACTGCCCGATCTTCTCCGCCCTCAGCATGAATCGACTCTCGTGACGATTGCGTTGCGCCATCTGCAGAAGCGCCTTGGAGCGCACCTAGTGCTGCGTGATGTATCGTTGGAGGTCGAGGAGGGAGAGGTCTTGGTTGTCTTGGGACCGAGCGGTAGCGGGAAGACTACCTTGCTTCGGCTTCTCGCAGGAATCCTGACACCCGACGGCGGGGAAGTTTGGTTCGGTGACCAACTGATGAATGCGGTCCCAGCCCACTTACGGCAGGCGGCCCTGGTCTTTCAACACCCCGCGTTGTGGCCGCATCTCACCGTCGCTGAAAACATAGGTTACGGTCTCGATC
>DLVS01000266.1 GCA_003445095.1 Verrucomicrobiales bacterium | reverse complement strand
TCGCTACTTTGCCGTTCCCGATGAATGGCAGCATCGCGTGCTTTTCTGGGGGATTCTGGGAGCTCTCGTGATGCGCGCCGTCATGATCCTCACCGGCGCGGCGCTGATTCACCGCTATCATTGGGTGCTCTATGTGATGGGCGTGTTCTTGATCTACACCGGAATCAAGATGCTGCTCGCCACTGGCAATGACGATTCCGTCAAGCCGGAGCACAATCCAGCGGTCCGGCTCGTGCGAAGATTCTTCCCCTTGTCGTCGGAGTACGATGGCGAAAAGTTCATCTCAGTGCAAAACGGACGCCGGGTGCTGACGCCTCTGGCGCTGGTGCTGGTCATGGTAGAAACCACCGACGTCGTCTTTGCACTGGATTCGATTCCCGCCATTTTCGGGGTAACGAACGACGCGTTTATCGTTTTTACTTCTAACGTTTTCGCCATTTTGGGTCTGCGCTCGCTGTATTTCGTGTTAGCCAGCCTGATGGGATATTTCCGATTCTTGAAGTACGGCCTCGCGATCGTGTTGGTGTTTATTGGCGTGAAGATGCTCGCAGACAAGTGGCTCAAGGCCTGGTTGGGAGAGTACCTCACGAATGTGTCGCTTGGATTTGTGGTCGGGACCATCCTCACTTCCATGCTGGCGTCAGTGATCTTGGGCGTTCGCGAACAGGCGCGGCCGGGGAGCTCTTCCTCATGAACGCCGCGCCCGCCCGGGAACCCGCGGTGCCAACCGCCGCCGACGGACCCCGTGCTGGCTTCGTTCCGCTGTCCAACCAGTTACTCGTTTTGGTCAATGACCACACGGGCCACCTAACCCTGAACGAACTGCTCGCGCGTACCGTCGATCGCGGTCCCTATGGATTGATCATCCTGTTGTGTTTGCCGTTCATGGCGCCGGTGTCACTTCCCGGCGTCAGCAACGTGTTTGGAGTGGTGATCGTCTTGCTGGCGTGGCGGATCTTTCACGCGCAGCCGGCCCGACTCCCTCGAGGCATTGGTGATCGCAGCGTCGAGGGTAAGATCTTGGCGAAGGTCATCCGCGCCAGCATTAGGGTGCTTCGTTTCATCGAGCGCTTCACGAGACCGCGGGGTCCCGCCTGGCTCCGCAGCGTCGCTGGTCGCCGCTTCAATGCCGCGGTCCTGATTGTCGGCGGCCTGTTGTTGGCGGCGCCAATACCGCCGATCATCCCTCTGTCCAACTTCGCGCCTGCCGTGGGAATCATTCTGGTCGCCGCCGCCATGATGGAAGAGGACGGGGTTGTCATCTGGTTTGGCTACGCAGCCACGCTGGTAGCGTTGGTCTACGTGGCCGTACTCTTTGTCATCCAATACGCTCTGATCGTTAAACTCTGGTCCCGCTTCTCGGATCCCGTTATCGGGTTCTTCCGCGGTCTCTTCTCATGAAGTACCGCTGGACTGTCGCCGCCCCCGATCCCCTGCTCACCCGCCCGCTGGAATCCGGGCTCGGTGTGAGTCCCCTGTTGGCACACTGCTTGGTGCAACGCGGCCTTGCCGACCTCGAAGAAGCTCGTCGGTTTTTGGAGCCGCGCCTGAAATCACTCACCGACCCGTATCAGTTGCCGAACATGGATCGGGCGGTTGAGCGCCTGTTCACGGCTCGGGCGCGCCGGGAACCATTTGTCATCTTCGGCGACTATGACGTCGACGGGGTGACGGCGACCACCTTGCTCGAAACCAGTCTGACGGCGCTCGGTTGGCAGGTGTCTCACTATCTGCCTCATCGAATGGACGAAGGGTACGGACTCAGCCAGGCCGGCGTGGAAAACTGTCTGGCACGCTTTCCGGTGTCGTTGATGTTGGCAGTCGATTGTGGTTCGACGGCAGCCAATCAAATCGGTTGGCTGGCCGAGCGTGGCGTCGATGTCATCGTGCTCGACCATCATCAGGTCAGCGAACCGGCCCCCGCCGCGGTGGCGCTAGTCAATCCTCAATTGGCGCCAGACGACGCGAATCATCCGCGCGCGCTCTGCTCGGCGGCCCTCGCTTTCAAACTGCTGCACGCAGTGTTGCGCCATGGGCGCGAACTGAGTCTTGAAGAATTCGTTCGTTTCGACCTCAAGCCGCTGCTCGACTTGGTCGCCTTAGGCACCGTGGCGGACCTCGTCCCGCTACGGGGAGAGAATCGAATATTGGTCACCGCTGGATTGAAGCGTTTGGAAACGACCGAACGCCCGGGACTCGTGGCCTTGAAAGAAGTCGCCCAGACCCGCTCCCCCATCGGCGTGTATGAAGTGGGATTCCAACTCGGGCCAAGACTTAACGCCGCCGGCCGACTGGAGACCGCCGAGTCGGCCCTCGAATTGTTGCTGGCCGAGGATTTTGCCGCAGCCCTTCCGCTGGCTCAGGCTCTCGACACCACGAATCGTGAGCGACAGACGATCGAGAAGAAGATCGCCGACGACGTCGTTGGAATCGTGCGGTCCAAGTTTCGACCCGATCAGGACTTCATCATCGTCGAGGGCGCCTTGCAGTGGCACATCGGCGTGGTGGGAATCGTGGCGGCGCGTGTGCTGCG
>DLVS01000265.1 GCA_003445095.1 Verrucomicrobiales bacterium | reverse complement strand
GAAACTTTCGTAACACCCTCTTACAGGCTCGGAACTCAGGGAGCTCCGAGCCTGCGCAGGGACTCAATTCCTGGTCGGGAGCCGCTCCGGTTGCGCTTCCGCAGAGCCGTACCCTGCTCCCGACACCACCCATGCCCTCAGAGACTCGCCCTGGCGACAATCCCAAAACTCTCCTCCAACGAAGAATTCCAATTTTGCTCCAACAATTATTCCAGTTTTGATCTAACCCGGACACGATTCTGTCATGGCCTTGTGGTTGAATTCGAAAACTGGCACTCTGTTGGGTCCTGATGTTTACGCTGGCGGAAGTATCCAAATCGTATGGCGGCAAGACTCTGTTCGAAGACGTCACGCTGACGATCAATCGCGAAGACCGTCTCGGGCTGGTCGGCCCCAACGGCGCCGGGAAATCCACGCTGTTCAAACTCATTCTCGGTCACGAGGAGACCACGTCGGGCCAAATCCTCAGCCAGCGGGGCGCGACCGTGGGCTTTCTACCTCAAGAGAATGCGCCCGTCGGTGAAGAGACCGTGCTTGAGCTCGCGACCAGCCATTTGCACGGAGATGAATTTGGAACGTTCGACGGTTCCCTGGTGGCCAGTGCCAAGCGGATTCTGAAGGGTCTCTCGTTTCGTGACGCCGATTACGACCGGCCGGCGCGAACGTTGTCGGGCGGATGGGTGATGCGGGCGCATCTGGCGCGACTGCTTGTTCAAGCTCCGGACTTATTGATGCTGGATGAGCCCACGAATCACCTGGATTTGGAAACACTCCTGTGGTTCCAGGAATACCTCGAGACCTATCCGGGCGGGATTGTGCTGATCTCCCACGACCGCGAGTTCTTGAACCACTTGGTTACGGGCATTCTGGAGCTCCGGAATGGGCAGTTGTTCAGCTACTCGGGAAATTACGAATCGTTTCTGGAGCAGCGTGCCGCGCGGGAACAGCAGCAATTGTCTGCGTTCAAGAACCAGCAGCGTGAGATTGCCCGTTTGCAGGAGTTTGCTGATCGCTTTCGCGCCAAAGCCAGCAAAGCAAGCCAAGCTCAGGCCAAGCTCAAGCAGATCGCCCGGATGGAGAGAATTGATGCACCTGAAGCCGCCGCGGCCACCGTGGACTTTTCTTTTCCGCAGCCGGAGTCCAGTGGGCAGCGCGTCATGACGCTACGCGGCGTCGATTTCGCCTATGGCGACCATGTGGTTTATCGCGCGCTCGACTACCAAGCAGAAAAGGGCGAGCGCACCGTCTTGGTCGGCCCGAATGGAGCTGGGAAATCGACGTTACTCAAGCTGCTCGCCGGCGTGTTGAAACCTCAAGGGGGCGAACGCGATCCCGGTCTTCGTGTTAAGATCGGCTACTTTTCGCAGTATCGCAGCGAAATGCTCGATCCCAGTCGGACCGTGTTGGAAGAAGTGTTCGATACGCCGCGGCTCATCCGTGAGACCGATGTTCGAGCGCTTTTGGGATGTTTCCTGTTTCGCGAAGACGACGTGAAGAAGCGGGTCAAGGTCCTCAGTGGCGGTGAGAAGAGTCGGTTGGCCTTAGTCAAACTTCTCTTGGATCCACCGAACTTCCTGCTCATGGACGAACCAACGACCCACTTGGATATGGGCAGTATCGAAGCGGTGATCGCGGCCCTGACCGATTTCTCCGGCACGCTAATTTTCATCAGTCACGACGTGTATTTCATTCGTGCACTCGCGACCAAAGTTGTCCACGTCAATGCCGGGCGCCTGACGCCCTACGCGGGCGGGTATGACTATTACCTGGAAAAGTCCCGAGCGACTTCTGCCCGCGTCGCTCTGACCGCGGGCCTTCAGAACGGCCGACCGGTCGAACCGAATCGCCCACCGGCGCCGAACCCGGAACAACAGCGCCGGGACCAGCGCTCACAAAAGGAGCGACGTGAACAAGCAGCGGATGCTCGACGTGAACTCGGAGCGCAGCGTCGCCAAGTGGCGACCTTGGAAACCGACATCATGCGACTGGAGGAGCGGCAGTCCGCACTCAGCTCCGAGCTCCAGAAACCAGAGACGTACACCACGCCGGGCCGAACGGTCGCGGTGAATACCGAGTTGAAGACCATTCAAAACGAACTGTCAGCGAAGATTAATGCGTGGGAAGCCGCCGCCGCACGTCTGTCTGTGATGGAGGCATCGGCGACCTGACTTGCGAGCGGTTGAAGCTACGGCTCCGAAGTTTGGGAGCACGCCCGCCCCGGGCGTCCTGGCGGACGCCTCGCCCGCCACACCGGGGCGCGTCAATGCGAATTAAACATTGAACTACCACACACACCCAGCGCGGACGGCGCCCCGCCGTCCGCAACACCCGGGGCGGGCGTGCTCACCAATTCTGGTGCATGGTTACGGCTGAGGCCGGAACTCCGAACAATTCTTCACCGCAAACGCACCACGGTAACGAGTCCAGTCACCACCGCCGCGGCGAGGGCGGCGAAGATATCGTCGGCAACCACTCCCCAACCGCGCGGAAGGGATTGCACTCGGCGAATGGGGCCGGGCTTCCAAATATCGAAGACCCGAAACGCCATGAAGCCGGTCAGCAGTTCGGGCCAAAATACAGCGACGACTTTGAACGGTTGCCCCGCCAATCCTACCGGCCAAACCCCAATCGCGAGTAACGTTCCCAAAAACGTCAGCGGAACAGCCACAATCTCGTCCATCACCACGCTCGGTGGGTCGTGACTTCCGAGGAGGGTTTCGGCTCGCGTGCAGAGGGCGACAGCGCCCAACACCGCTATCACGTTCGCGGCGACGAAGACCCAACCACTGCCCGAGCTCAGCAGCGTAATGAGCCACAATACGCCGATCCCGCTTCCCCAGGTGCCTGGACCCAACGGCAGGAGACCGCTTCCAAAGCCTTGGGCAACGAATACCACCAAGCGATCACCAATCCCCCTGGGCTGACTCGGTTCTATCGAGTTCACACGTCGTCGAGATACAGTCGACGGTTGCGCCACAAATATACAGCGCCACTGATCAACGTGAGCAGCACGGAGGCCCACTTGGCGAACTCGGCGAAGGGGACAATCCACGGCGTCCCGCCCACCTTCCAACCGAACGTGAACTCTCCAATCGTTCCCCATTGCGGATAGCTCAATGACACCAGGATCGCAATGATTGCCACGATCTGGGAGATCGTCTTGTGCTTACCGTACCGCTCGGCGGAGAGAACCACATTCTTCGATGCCGCCAGGAGGCGCAGTCCCGTGATCGCCAGTTCCCGCGCCACGATGATGACCACCATCCAGGCCGGCATCAGGCCTCGTCCGACAAACGCGATGAAGGCGGAGCAAGTGAGGATTTTATCGGCCAATGGATCCATCAGGATGCCGAAGTTGGTGATCAATCCATCCCGACGCGCGATCTTGCCGTCAAAATAATCCGTCAATCCCGCGGCGCTAAACAGCACCAAGGCCACGGTCTCGTGGCCCCGGAAGGGCACGAAAATGACCACGAGAAAAGCAACGGTCAGAACCAGTCGGGAAAGAGTTAATTGGTTGGGAACATTCACGTGCGTAATTCCGAGCTGTCTTACTGCCGGATCAGGCCGCGACACGGCCGGCCGCCAATGCGTCTGGAGCGGTTGTTAAATTTTTGGCTGCATTTGCCGAGTGATTCGTCCGCTGAATTCGGCCGCCGCATGGTAACCTGCCAGCCGCAACTTTGTTTGGTAGGCGGCGACTTCGATGAGGCTCGACAGGTCACGTCCCGGCCGGACCGGAATGACGATGTGCGGCACCGGCTGCCCCAAAATTGTTACGTGGGCTTGGTCGAGTCCGAGGCGATCCACCTGCTGGGTTTCTTCCCAGCGCTTCAAACTCACCAAGACATCGACCCGCTTGTTGTGCCGGATCGCGCTGACCCCGAACATGGCCGCGACGTCGATCAGTCCGATGCCGCGGACTTCCATCAGATTTCGCCCAAGCTCCTTGGCCGTCCCACGGAGTTCGTTGCCGTCTTGAATCCAAAGGCAAACGACGTCATCCGCGACCAGGCTGTGCCCGCGTTCGAGCAACCCGACGACGGCCTCGCTTTTTCCGATCCCGCTCTCGCCTTCAATAACCACTCCAACGCCTCCGATATCCACCATGCCGCCGTGCATCTGCGTCCGCGGCGCAAAGAGATTTTCCAGCGCGAAGGTGGCACGGCTGATGAACTTCATCGTGATTAATGAGGTGATGAACAGAGGGACGTCGGCCTTTTCAGCAGCCGAGAGGAAGACTCGCCCTGGTTTGAGGTCGCGGCAGAATACGGCGCAGGGAATTCGGTGGGCGAAGAACTCGTGGACCCGCTCCTCGGTCAGCGCGGCCGGCAGAGAACGCAAGTAGGCGGTTTCGACATTGCCGATGACCTGGACGCGCTTCGGGGCGAAGTAGCGTTTGAAGCCAGCCAAGGCGAGGCCCGGTCGATTCACGGTGGGTTCTCGGATTAGGCGCTTCAATCCGCTCGCGCCACCGATCAGCTTCAGTTCCAGAATTGACCCGAGGTCAGTGTAGAACTTCTCGACGTTAATGGAGGTGGTGCTCATTCGGAGGCGACGAAGAGGACCGTGGCACTGCCGGGCGGGAAAGTTCAACCGTTGTCAATTACCCCGCTCACACATTGAACTCTGGCCCGAGGTAAATCTCCCGCGCCTTCGGATCGTTCGCGAGAAAGTCGGCGCTGCCTTCGCACAGCACTTCGCCCTTGTGAATGATGTAACCTCGGTCAATCAACTTGAGCGTTTCCCGGACGTTATGATCGGTGATCAGAATTCCCAGGCCGCGGTCCTTGAGCCGACGAACGATTTTTTGCACTTCATACACCGCAATGGGGTCGATGCCGGCGAAGGGTTCGTCGAGCAGCATCAACCGAGGGCTCGTGACCAGCGCGCGGGTGATTTCGAGTCGCCGCTTCTCGCCGCCACTGAGTTGATAGGCGTAACTCTTGGCGAGCGGCGTGAGGTCCAATTCCTCTAAGAGATACGTGAGCCGAGTCGCCCGTTCTTCTCGATTACCCTCACAGGTTTCCAGAATCGCCAGCAAGTTTTGTTCAACGGTGAGCTTGCGAAACACACTGGGCTCCTGGGTGAGATAGCCAATTCCCCGACGCGCGCGCTGGTGCATCGGGAGTGCCGTGATGTCTTGCTCGACAAAGGCCACGCTGCCTTCGTCGGGGCGCACGACCCCGACGATCATGTTGAAACAAGTGGTCTTCCCCGCGCCGTTCGGACCCAACAGCGCGACAATCTCACCGGCATTGACGTAGATGGAAACGCCGTTGACCACCCGCCGGCCTTTATACGCCTTGGCGAGCTCGGTGACCGTCAGGAGGCGGTTCGGGTCGCTGGCGGGCGCACTCAT
>DLVS01000170.1:2606-11651 GCA_003445095.1 Verrucomicrobiales bacterium | reverse complement strand
CTCGGATGTGTTCGGACTGAGTGGCGATTTCACCGCGCAACCAACCTGGATTATCGATGTCCCGGTCGATTCGCCACTGGGCAGATTCGGACGTGCCATGGGAGTCGATGATCGGCGGTTTGCCGGCCAGATGTTTGGCAATGGTGCGAAACGAATACTCAATTGTCTTTAGGCTCAGGAGATATTTTCCAAAGAGCTGAGGGCTGAGCGGAGAAAAGGCCGACGCCGGTTCGACGTCAGATTCAAACCCGAGGATGTAGTGGTCGAGGTTGAGTACCACGAGCTCATGCGGTCGCAAGTTGCGTTCGAGGAACAGCTGCACTTCGCGCAAACTCGCCCCCTCGACCCCGCCGTTGAAGAACGTCCGCCCCCGTAGTTGTCCGACGGCAACTTGGGCGATGCGGCTGTTGCCCATGAGCAAGGCATCGTGCGGCACTCGGCCAGCCTGGCGGAGCTTGAACTCTCGCGACGCCGACGTGTACACGCCCAGACGGTTCAACCCGAAGCGGCAGTAGGGATCGACGATGAGGTTGAACAGGCCAACGATGAATAAGCCGCCCACCGAAACCGCGAGGAATCGGCGAAGATAGCGAGCCATGTCAGCGGCGGGAAACATCATCGTCAGAACTGCCAGTAAAGAAACTCGCTGACGTTGGACAGGCTCAGAATGCAACCACCGAGCAACAACCCCAGCACCCAAGCCCACCCACCGGCCGGCTTCCAGCGCAACGCATCCAGGAACTTCGGAATTGATCGAGTGCGCGGGACTCCAAAAACGATTTCTTGAGTGTTGGGCAATAGTCGGACTACCGGCAACAAAAGCGCAAAATAGATCCAGTAGCGCTCGCGCACGATCGGCGGCCCACCGGAATTCGGAGTGAAGCTGAACAACGTTTCATAGAATCGACCGGCGGTGGACAACCGGTCCGCCCGGAATAACACCCAGCAGAGCATCACGAACACGAACGTCCCCAGCCACGGCAACCACGCGGCTCGGTCGGGTGCCGGAGCTCGGCCCCGGCGCCACAAATGATTCGCGACCAGTCCCACCCCGTGGAGCGCTCCCCAAAGCACAAACGTCCAGTTCGCGCCATGCCACAGCCCGGTGATGGTCATGACGAACAGCAAGTTGAGGTAGGTTCGACCTGTTCCCAGGCGGTTACCGCCGAGCGGTATATACAGGTAATCGCGAATAAAATTGGAGAGCGTGATGTGCCAACGCCGCCAGAAGTCCACGAGCGAGTCGGCGGCGTAGGGCGAGTTGAAGTTAAACGGCAGCATCACTCCAAAGAACCGTCCTAGGCCGATCGCCATGTCCGAGTAACCCGAGAAGTCGAAATAGATCTGAAAGGTGTACGCAAGGAGTCCTAGCCAGGCATCCGAGGTTGAAACGGTTTCGCCCGCGGCCATGGCGCCAAAGACCGCGCTCGCATTGCGACCCAAGGCATCGGCGAGCAAGACTTTTTTCGCTAGCCCTAACGTGAACAGGGTTGCGCCCTCCGCCGCCGGTCCGGCTTCCAGACCAATCCCGCGCAACCGCTTGAACTGCGGCACGAGGTCGGCGTGATGCACAATCGGTCCCGCGACTAATTGCGGAAAGAAACTCACGAAAAGGCTGTAGTCCCAAAAGTTGTATTCCCGCGTCAGCTTCCGATGCGCATCGACGAGGTAGCCGATCTGCTGGAACGTGTGAAAAGAGATGCCGAGCGGCAGAACAATTCGGCCGAGAACCCAGTCGACTCCGAAGACCGCGTTGAGGTTGTCAGCAATGAAGTGGGCGTACTTGAACCACCCGAGGACCACCAAATTCGCGGCGATAGCGCCCCCGAGAAGGAACTTTCGCGCGGTTGGAGATCCGGAATCTCCGCTCAACCAGCGCCCGACCCAAAAGTTCACGACGATCGAGGCCAGGAGCAGCACCAAGAAAAACACGCCGGAAGTCACATAGAATACGAGCGACGCGGCGAGCAGGGCATGCCGGGCGGTTGTCCCTCCCCAACGGCGGCTGGTGATGTGCCAGACCAGGAGCGTCAGCGGCAGGAAGACAAAAAGGAACTCGTACGAATTGAACAGCAATCCGCACTAGAGTCCTTGGGGGAACCGGTCGGAATCAACGAATTTCAGGTCGGCATTAACCTTGGACTGCCCTTGTCCGAATGCTCGTGGCAGTTTTGGGGCGACGGATGACGGGACTGCGGATCATCACAAGCAACGCGACCGAGGCGCTGCTGGACCGGTTGGCGGCGGAAGCGAGCCATCGCCCCGCCGACCCATTTCGTCCGGAAGTCATCGTCGTGCAAAGCCGCGGTATGGCGCGGTGGTTGCAGTTAGGGTTGGCGCGGATTCAGGGCGTGAGCGCGCACGTGGAGTTCCCGTTTCCCAAGGTATTCGTCAGCCAGGTGTGCCAAGCTCTCGTTCCTGAGGCGCCCCCATCAGACGCCTTCGCCCCCGAAGTATTGGCGTGGCGTGTCGCCGACCTCCTGCCGCGCCTACGAGGCTCCCGCGGATTCGAGGCGGTGGATCGGTATCTCGGCGTTTCGGATGACCCGCGCCGGTGTTTTCAATTGGCCCGTAAGATCGCCGGACTCTTCGACGAATACTTGGTGTTTCGCACCGAACTGATCGCGACTTGGGACGCCGGCAAGGACAGCGACTGGCAAGCCGTCTTGTGGCGGAAGATTGCGGAGGGCTCGGAGTGGCATCCGGCCCGGGTACTGTCGACCGCCGTGGATCGCCTGCAGTCCGGCGATTCGTTGCTCGCTGATTTGCCTCGGCGCGTGGACGTGTTCGGAATTTCGGCTCTGCCGCCGCGCTACCTCGAATTGCTGGCGGCGCTCGCGATGCGGAGTTCGGTCACGCTTTACCTGCTGCAACCCACGCCGGAATTCTGGAGTGATCTGGTCAGTGCGCGCGACGAGCAACGGCGCTTGCGCCAAGCCGGAGTGGCCTCCACTGAAGGCGCCGCATTCCATTTCGAGCGCGGTCCGCGGTTGCTCACCACGCTCGGCCGGCAAGGCCAAGATTTCCTGAACACCGTCCTCGAACACGATCCGATTGCGAGGGAGTCCGACGTGTGTTTCGTCGAACCCACCGGCGGCCGATTGTTGAATCAGGTGCAAGCGGATTTGTTGCATTTGCGCGATCGGACCGTTGCCGCTCCGGAGCCGGCCGAAAAGATCCTCGCCGCCCCGAACGACATCTCGATCCAAGTCCATTCCTGCCATAGTCCGCTGCGGGAACTCGAAGTGTTGCACGATCAACTGCTCGCGTGGTTCGAAGCGGATCCTTCTCTGGCGCCGCGGGACATCTTGGTGATGACGCCCGACATCGAAACCTATGTGCCGTTCATCCATGCGGTCTTCGCCCATCCCGGTGATGAACGACGCCGCATTCCGTATAGCGTGGCGGATCGTTCGCCGCGCGCTGAAGGACAGTTGGCCGATGCCTTCTTAGGTTTGTTGCGCCTGGACTCGAGTCGCATGACTCCCGCCCAAGTGATGCCGTTGTTGGACTGTCGCTCGCTCCAACGACGGTTCGGATTTACGGCCGCCGATCTCGCCCTCCTGCGGTCGTGGTTGCGCGAGTTGCGGGTGAACTGGGGCCTGGATGCGCAACACCGCGAAGCGCTGGGCTTCCCGCCCATTGCAACGGGAACGTGGCAACAGGCCGCGGATGCGTTGGTGCTAGGTCAAGCGCTCGCGCCCGACGACGAGCTCGTGATCGGTGGGCTGGTGCCCTTCACAGCGGTGGAAGGCGACAGCGCGTTGTTAGCGGGACGTTTTGCAGATTGGATTTCGGCGTTGGGAGAAGCGCGGCGATTGGCTGCCGGATCTCACCCGCCAGGCGAATGGGCGGATGTCCTCGAACGAGTTCTCGAGCGCTGTTTCCTCGCGGACGAAAACGAGCTGACAGAATTCCAGGAAGTTCGACGCGCCTTGAGCCGCCTGCGCGATTCCGCGCGGTTAGCGGGAGCGCTCGAACCCGTGGCGCTCTCGCTCGTGCTGGAAGCACTGACACCCTGGCTCGACGCCGAATCAGGTCGGGGCGGGTTCCTGCAAGGCGGGGTGACCTTTTGCGCGCTCAAGCCCATGCGCGCCGTTCCCGCGCGGGTGATTGCCGTGCTCGGGTTGAACGACGGCGCGTTTCCGCGGCGAACCGTGCGTTTGAGTTTCGACCGCCTCGCCCAGCAACCCCGGCTCGGCGATGCCGCGCGTGAAATCGAAGACCGCTATCTTTTTCTGGAAACGATCCTCTCGGCCCGGGATCGCCTGTACCTAAGCTATGTGGGGCAATCCGCGCGCGATAACACTCCGCGCCCGCCATCGGTCGTGGTCAGCGAACTGCTGGATTACCTCGCGGACACCTGCGTCGACGGTTCCGCGCTGGTGAATCGGCTGCGGGTCAATCATCGGTTACAGGCCTTCAGTCCAACTTACTTCGATGGCGCCGACCCGCGCTTGTTTAGTTACTCCGAAGAGAACCTCGGCGCCGTCCGCTGGCTCGCCGAGCGACGCCGCTCCCGTCAACTTTTCCTCACTCGACCACTCACACCGCCGGATCGGGAGTATCGAAACGTGAGTTTGGATGACCTCGTGAGATTCTTCCTCAATCCGGCCCGCTTTTTTGTGAAGCGCCGCCTCAATCTCGCGTTGCCCGATGCGGAAAAACCGTGGTCCGACCGCGAGGTCTTCCAATTAGACGACCGCTCGAGCTACGCCCTGAAACAAGAGTGGATCGACCGACGGTTGGATGGTCGATCGCTCGCGGAACTGGCGGAACGTTGGCAAGTGGAGGGCGCGCTTCCTTGGGGCGCCGCGGGGGTCTTGGAATGTCGCGAACTCGGTCAGGAGGCCGATGCGTTCGTGGAGAGAATTCGTCCGCACTTCGGCGCGGGGTATCTTCCGCACGCCGATCTAAGCGTAGCCATCGGCGGATTTCGAATCACCGGTTTGCTCGAGCGTCGCACCGCCGCAGGGTTACTGCATTTTCGCTGCGCCCATCGCCAGGCCCCGGAAGAGTTGCGCTTGTGGCTGGCGCACCTCGCGACCAACGCGTGCGAGGACCCACCCCGACCGGCGCGACTGTTGGCGAAGGACAGCGAAGTCGTCCTCGCGCCCGTCAGCGACGCCCGAAGGATTCTGGGAGATTTGCTCGAGCTCTACGAAGAGGGCCTGTGCGCTCCGCTTCGGTTCTTCCCGCGGAGTTCGTTAGCCTTTTGTGAAGCGGAGCACGCCAAGAAGTCTTCTCCGTTCGAGGAGGCCCGGAAAAAATGGGAAGGCGATGGGCAAGGTCGAGCGCCGGGAGACGGCGAAGACTCGCATTTTTCGTTGTGCTTTCGCGAGGATTTCCCCGATCCGCTCAACCAAGAATTCGCTGAGCTAGCGCGTCGGGTCTGGGGTCCACACCTCCAACATCGTACGGTGACAAAACTGTGAAACCCACTCAATTCGACCTGGCCTCAGCGGCGTTGGAACCGGGCGTTACGTTGCTCGAAGCGAGTGCGGGCACCGGCAAGACCTACACCATCGCCGGACTGGTCCTGCGGCTCCTGCTCGAACGCCGCTTGCTCATCAGCGAGCTGTTGGTCGTCACGTTCACCGAGGCTGCCACCGCGGAGTTGCGAACGCGCATTCGGAATCTGCTCGTCGAAGCGCGCGAGGCGGTGCAATCCGGCGCGGTCCGCGAGTCCTGGCTGCGACGTTATGCCGAGGCTCCGGCGGAAGCTCGGGCGGCCTGGTTTCAACAATTGCAGGCCGCGCTGGAGTCGTTCGATGCCGCGCCCTTGTTCACGCTACATGGATTTTGTCGGCGGGTGTTGTGGGATCGCGCCTTTGAAACGGGGGCTTGGTTCGACCTGGAGTTAGCCCCCGACCTGACCGCTCTCCTCCGGGAAGCCACCGATGCGTTCTGGCGCCGGCAGTTTGCGGAATCGACAGAATTTGAAGCGCTGGTTGCGCGCGTGGCGGAAGTGAATGCCGATACTCTGTACGCTCTGCTGAGGCTCACCTCGCGAGCGTTGGAAGTTCGAGTTCTCGATCGCGCGAAGGGCCGCACTCGCGCTAATTTGGTTCGAGAATTGAGCGACGTTTTCACCCAAGCCAAAACCTTGTGGGACACGAAGCGCGAGGAGATCACGCGCCCGTTCGGAAGCCGCGGAGGTTGGGGAAAGAAACCATACAACCGCGACGCGGAAATGACCGAGCACTGGCGTCAGTTAGATCGATTCTTCGATTCTCGCGGCGCCACTGCGTCGGCGGCGTCGAGTTTACTGACGCTGGCGGCGTCAACGATGTGGGAAAACCAGAGTCGCAAATCCACTCAACCCGTACCCGCGCATCCTTTTTTCAACCTGTGTGACCGCTGGAAACAACTCGTCGCGGATTATGCCTCGGCCCTGCAAGCGGAGTTCCTGAGCTCCGTCCAGTCCGAGATTCGACACCTTCGGGAACGCGACAAAACGATGGGCTTCGATGATTTATTGACGCAATTACGCGCAGCGTTGCGAGCGCGCGGTGGCGACGCCTTGGCCGAGCGGATTCGCCAGCAATACCGCGCCGTACTCATCGACGAGTTTCAAGACACCGATTCGGTCCAATTCGAAATCTTCAAACGCATCTTCGGCCGCGGCGGCGATCCGCTCTACCTGGTCGGCGATCCCAAGCAGGCGATTTACAGCTTCCGTGGCGCCGATGTTTTTGCCTATTTGCAGGCGCAGAAGTTGGCCGATTGCAGTCGTACCTTAGGCGAGAATTTTCGGAGTGAGGCTCCGTTAGTGGCGGCGGTGAATGCAGTCTTTCAGCCACCCGGCACTCTCCGTCCCTTCGGACTGGAGGCGATCCAGTTTCATCCGGTCGAGGCACGCGGCGCGGCAGAGTCGGCTCCGCTAACTGAAGAAGGCCGCCGGCGTCCCTCGCTTCCGATATGGTTTTGGGAGCCACCAGAGGAAATGAGCAACAAAGGGCGGCAGCAGGAGGCCGTGGCGGACGCCGTCGCTTCTGAAATTGTGCGTCTTCTGTCCGAACCATCTCACCTTGGTGATCGTCGCTTGAGGCCGGGCGACGTCGCCGTCCTGGTGGACACGCATGCCCAAGCCGCGCTGGTGGCAAACTCTTTGCGCGAACGCCGAGTTCCCGCCGTGTTACACACTCAAGAAAGCGTGTGGCAATCGGTCGAAGCTCACGAGCTCGAACGCGTCCTAACCGCGATCGCTGAACCCGGCTGGGAAGCGGGATTGCGAGGCGCGTTGACGACGACACTCTTGGGTGTTGATGCCGGCGAATTAGATACGGTCGGCACCGATGATCAGACGCTGGAGCGTTGGCGCAACGCTTTCGCCGAACATGCGCGGCAATGGGAAGCGATGGGCTTTTTGGCAATGTTCGAAGGTTTCCTGCGGACCCACGGAGTTCGCGCTCGCTTGCTCGCTCAGGCCGAAGGCGAACGGCAATTGACGAATTTGGGGCATCTTGCCGAGCTGCTGCATGCTGTGGCTGAGCAACGGCGGTTAGGTCCGCATGGATTGCGGGCGTGGCTCGGAGAACGACGCGTCTCGGATGAGCCCGTGACGGACGAAGCATTGCTGCGCCTCGAACGCGATGACGAAGCCGTCCAACTCGTCACGATTCACCGGAGCAAGGGCCTGGAATATCCAGTGGTGTTCTGTCCGTTCCTCCTGCGGAAGTGGGCGGCGCGGGGAGACGAAATGCCCATTTTCCATGATCCTGACGCCGCCTGGGCGCTCACCCTGGACCTCGGAACCGCCGACCAACCGGCCCACTTCGAGCAGATGGCCGGCGAACGGTTCGCTGAGAATCTCCGGCTCACGTATGTAGCCCTGACGCGTGCGAAGCACCGTTGCTACGTGGTTTGGGGAACGTTGCGCGGAAGTGAGGATGCAGCGCTGGGCTGGCTGCTGCATCCGGCCTCGAATCGGAATGAGTGGAGACTGCCGGAAGTTCCCGTGGGAATTCGGGAATTCGTGAAGCAACTTCCGGCAGCGCAACGCCACGCGGACCTTGAGGCATTGGCTCATCGAGCGAGGAGTGAGTCTGCGAGTCTCGCGGTGCCACCCATCGAAATCTCGACAATGCCAAGCGCGCCGACGCGTGAGTGGACGGGCGAGGCACAGCCCGCTCTTCCGCTGAGTGTCCGCGAGTTTCGTGGCGACATTCAACACGAGTGGAGTGTCACGAGCTTCACGGGCCTGACCCGAGGACACCGAGATGAAGCACCTGAACTCGACGACGGGCGAAGCCTTTCGCCTGCCATGACTGAGTCGAGTCCGGATCTGCTCGCAGAATTTCGCGGGGCGCGGGCGGGCGTTTGCTTACACGAGCTCTTCGAGACGGTCGACTTCGCCGTTGGGGAGACGCCCCTTCGACCGGCGGTTGCGGACATTCTGCGGGCGCATGGATTTTCTTCGGAGGAGTTGGCGGGGCCGGTTACGGCAATGATCCGTCGAACGTTGAATGCGCCACTCCCCGGGGGCTTCGCCTTGTCTGCGATTGCCCGCAGCGAACGAATCAATGAACTGGAGTTTTGTTTGCCGCTAAGGCGCATCACCCCCGAAGCACTAACGCGCGTCTGGGAGCGGCACAGCCTGCCCGGAGGCGCAACCCGCCAGGACTTCGAGCGCCTTCAGTTTCGTCCCGTCGAGGGATTCTTGCGGGGCTTCATGGATTTAGTTTTCCGTCGAGACGGGCGATTTTGGCTGGTGGACTGGAAGTCGAATTGGCTCGGCCCCACTCCCGACCACTATGATCGCGCTCATTTGGCCCGCGAAATGGGACGCGAGCAATACCACTGGCAATATCATCTGTACCTCGTCGCGTTGGACGCATGGCTTCGTCAGCGCGTGCCTGGCTACCGATACGATCGTGATTGCGGTGGCGTGTTATACCTCTTCATTCGGGGAGTGGGTGCGGATCCTGCCCGACCCGAATTGGGAATCTTTCACGACCGGCCGTCCCCTGATCTGCTTGATGATTTCCGCGCTCTCCTGATTCCGACTCCAGGAGAGACTGGTCGAAATCTTCCCAACACCAC
>DLVS01000170.1:0-2543 GCA_003445095.1 Verrucomicrobiales bacterium | reverse complement strand
GCCAGAGTGAATCCTCAGCCCGAACGGCAGATGGTGCGTTCTCCCGTCCGCGATCAACCGAACGATGACCCGTACCGAAGTCGCATCCTACTTGGCCGAGCCGTCGTTCTCTCCGCTCGACCGGCAATTTGCGTTTCTGATGGAACGGCTCGCCGGCGGTGATCGCCCTGAGCTGCTCTTGGCCGCAGCCCTGGTGAGTCAACGCCGCGAGAGCGGTAACGTGTGCCTCGACCTAGCGGAAATTGCCGGAGCGCCGTGGGAACCGTCGGCCGCAACCTCGGTTCCTGAATTGGCGGAGTGGCGATCACAATTGCGCGCGGCACCCGCGGTCGTGGGAGTTCCAGGCGAAGTGAAGCCATTAATACTCGATGCCCACGACCGGCTCTATTTGCGTCGCTACTGGTGGTATGAAGATCAGGTGGCGTCGACGTTGTTGACCCGCAGCGCGGACCCGATGGGGCAAACAATGCCGATCGCTGACTCGACGTTGCGCGCGCACCTGGAACAATTGTTTCCTGGGCCGCCGAATTCGCTGAACTGGCAGCGGATCGCGGCCTGGGTGGCGTTGCGAAAACGTCTTTGTGTAATCACCGGCGGGCCCGGCACCGGTAAGACCACCACCGTCGTCCGAATTTTGGCGCTCCTGGCCGAGTGCGCTAAGCCGCATCCACTTCGTTGGGTGGTGGCCGCGCCCACTGGCAAAGCTGCCGCGCGGTTGCAGGAATCCTTGCGCGCCCAGAAAGCCAAGCTGGTGGCTCAGTTTCCCGCGGCGATTGATTTGCCGGACGAAGTCAAAACGATCCATCGGTGGTTAGGCGCGATTCCGAATTCACCCTATTTCCGACACCATTCGAAGCGGCCCTTGCCGGTGGACGTTTTGGTGGTCGATGAAGCCAGCATGGTGGACCTCGCTCTGATGGCAAAGCTGCTGACCGCAGTCCCGACCACGGCTCGGATCATCTTGCTCGGTGATAAGGATCAACTCGCGTCCGTCGAGGCCGGCAATGTGCTCGGCGATCTCTGTGCGCAGGCCGAACCAAATCGCTTCTCGCCGGAATTGGCCCGGGAGTATTCCCGAGTCAGCGACTCTGAGCTTCCCCTGAACCGTCGGAGACGAGGTAACGAGGCTCTGACTTCGGTTGCCCCGTCGCGCGAATACACGCCGGGGATCGAGATGGAGTCTCCTCACGTCGACTCCTACGAAGTTCGAGTTTCGGGAGAAGGTGGCCGTCGGTCAGATGAGGGCGGCGTCGAATCCGCGCTCGCAGATGGCCTGGTGGAGTTGCAGACCAACTATCGCTTTGGCCCAGCCAGCGGCATTCACCAGGCCAGTCAGGCGGTTCGGCGAGGCGACGCGGAGACAGTGTTGAAGTTATTGGAGTCGCCGAAGGGTTCTGACGACGGCTCGATCGCGGGTCGGGCAATTCCCGGCAGAAGCGCATTCAAAGCGGCCTTACGCGACCGAATCCTGCAGCACTATGGCGGCGTGGTTCAAACCAGGGATCCCCAGACCGCTTTGGAAATGATCAATCAATTCCGACTCCTGGCCGCAGTTCGGGAAGGCCCGTACGGCGTCCTGGCATTGAACGGAGTCATTGAAGAAATCCTGCGCGACGCCGGCCTACTGGGCCGCACCGAAGAATGGTATGCGGGTCGCCAAATCCTGGTGACCGCCAACGATTATTCGCTGGATCTCTTCAACGGCGATCTCGGAATTGCGTTGGGCGATGCAGCCGGCCTCACCCGAGTGTGGTTCCCCGGGCCCGAGGGCACGGTCCGGTCTCTTGCACCCGCACGCCTACCGGCCCACGAAACGGCCTTTGCGCTGACCGTGCATAAGAGTCAGGGCTCTGAATTCGAAGAAGTGCTGCTAGTATTGCCTGATCGCTCCAGCCGAGTCCTCACGCGGGAGCTCATCTATACCGGTCTCACCCGCGCTCGGAAGCGCACCGAAGTGTGGTACGATACCGCCGTGTTCCGTGAAGCCGTCGCCCGCCGCACCGTCCGGTCCTCGGGGCTCCGGGATCGGCTATGGGCGTCCACGAGCTGAGCGTGATTCCAATCCGCGTCCGATGAGGGAGGTACCCACGGAACCGGGGACCCATTGGAGCGCGCCGACAAGCGCAGCGCGTCGGTGCTTGCAGCCGGCCGGCGGGGCCCTACTCAACGTCGGCTCGAAAACGGGCCCGGCTATTGAACCCTCAAATCGTTAGCCAGCTTGCTAGACGAACCAAGGGAGGAGTCGCTATGTTGCCCGAAGCGTCATCGAGTTCTTGATCAGGATTTCTGCCGGCATTCTATGTCGGACCAGTCATGGGAAACACCCATACCTTTTCTCGCGAGTATGGCTCAGCATCCCATTAAAAATGTCTCATCCGCCCCCGTCGCCTGCCGGCCTTGAACGGGATCTTTGTATCGAGCCCGGGGCAACCGCAGTTGCGACGGAACAGCCGTCACCACCATCACCAAGCCACGATCTCCAGGCCCGTCTGGAAGTGCTCGCCGATCTGAATCCCTTGGTCGAACTTTTGATGGAAGATCAT
>DLVS01000160.1 GCA_003445095.1 Verrucomicrobiales bacterium | reverse complement strand
TGCACGTGCAACAAAAGGTGGTTCACTGAAGATTGATCGAATTAGGCGAGCCGGGGCTTCCCAGTTCGTGGACTGCGCCGGCCAAACGGCGTCTTGGCGGCAAGGATGGGAGTGGCGACGCGTCTGCTTGCAAATCACGGCGAAGGAATGGCGGGGCATTGCCCCCGCTGCCCAGCGGTCTCCTCCGGTTCGTCACTTGAGCGTGGGTTTCTCGCTTAATCCGCCGGCAAGAGCGGAAACCAACTGAGGGAACGAAATTAGCTGAATCACTTTTTCTCGCGAAAATGCTTGAGGTCCAACAACAGATCTCCGCGTTGCGTAAGGACGCTCCGCGATTTTCTTCACTTCCTTGTTGACGCTCAGAGGGGGCTTTAGAGAGAAGATAGCGCACTACGTCTGTTTGATAGTCACTTAATTGTCATGCCAAGAGGTTCTCGTTCTACCCGGCCGGCTACTCGGCCGGTGGTCGCCAGTACAAAATATGATGCTCACCACAAGGTGCTCAGCACGACTTACGGCTCGTTCGCGGATTTGCGCCGCGAACTGGCCGACTCGAAGGAAAAGGTCGCCGAGCGCGAAGCCGTCTTGAAGCTGCTCGGGAGTTGCCCCGATCCGCAACGCGCGTACCTGCTCTTCGACGATTACCTCGAAAAGCTCTCGCTCCGCCGAAGCGATTTCGGCGCTACCGATTGGTGGTCCCGCATCCAGACGACTCAAGGGCGCCCGCGCCTGGAAGAAGTCGCCATGCTCTTCCTCCGGGCGAATCGATCTCTCCCGACCGAGCTGATGCCGTTCGCAAACTTCGAGCGCTTCCAAGCGGTCGAGCAGTCCGAGAAGGAAACTCAATTTGTTCAAGAGTTGGAGAATTGGTTGCTGCCTTCGACCCACACCCACCTCGATGCTCCGAAAGCGGCGTTGCGAATTATCTGCGAGCCGCGCCGTGTCAACGAGCATCTGAACCAATGGAGGCTCGCGTTGAAGTTCCTCCTCTTTCGGTCTCGTTCCGGAGAAAAGGAACGGTTCTTGTCCGACTTGTGCGAGCTGCGCACTCGGGCGGCGCACGAAGCGGAGCTATTCCCGGCCGACGATTGGGCGGTCATCGATTGGCTGCACGGCAATTGGGGTTCGCGCGCGGCCGAAGGAGAGATGCTCATCCTCGACGGCGCCGACCTTCTCACGTGGCTGGCAACCTGGGCTCATGGCACGCGCTTGGAATTGGCCGGGCAAGCAACGAGCCTGCAATTCCACGGTCAAATCGCCGAGCTCAAGCCGCATCTCGACACCATTGAGAGCGAACTCAGTTTCACGCATCTCTTGGCCCTGCCGGACGGACAGGTTCGCCCGCTGTCGGAATGCAAGTTCTTCGTGGGACAGCCCGTGTTGGTGCTGGTTGAGAATGAATTCTTCATTCTGCGCAATGCGCCGCCTGTTTCGTTGCTCGGTCCGTGGGCACAACGTCCGGTTTTGCCCGTCAAAAAGCTCTCCCATCGGCTGCTCACCGAGCTTCGAAAATCACAAACCAGCCGGCCCCATCATTCGGCCGAGAACGGCGGCAACGGAAACCACGCAAAGAAGGAACGCGCCGCGGCCGCGACGGAGGCCGACTGGACCCAACTGTGCATTACCCATTCGGCGAAGCCTCGCTTCGTTTTCGAGCTGGCCGACGAGGTCGTCCGCCTCCGTCTGTTGTGCGTGAGTGAGCGCGACCACACGGAATGGCAATGGAACGGTCACGAATGGGCTCGCATTTCCACGGTCAAGAATGGGCAGGCCGATCGCCCCGAGGTGATCGACGACGCGCGGATTCAAGCCGCGATCCAGTGGTTACAGCAGTTGGATTGGTTCACTCCGGAGCCCGGACTCTGGGTGGGGGATGCGAACGAAATGTTTCTCAGCGCGTTGGCTACGACCTGGCCCGACAAGCCGCCTGATGCGGAGTACCTGGGAAATCCTGCATTCCAACGCCTGTTCCTCAACCGCCGCCTCGTGAAGCCTAAACTGGTCCTCAAGGGCTCAGGCATTGATTGGCTGAGTGTGAGCGCGGAATGGGAGGCCGAGGGCATGCGCTTGAGTAGCGCCGACCTCCAGCGGCTCGCCGCGGCGACGACGCGATTCGTCAAACTCCCCGATGGGGGGTGGGTGGAGCTCGACGTGGATGCGAATCGTAAAGCCAACGAAACGGCCGCCAGTCTGGGCCTCGAGGGACTCAGCGCCGATGCCCAAAAAGCGTCGCTGCTGCACGCGACTCAGTTGGACGACGCCACGTTGACCGAACTCGGGTCCGAGAAAGCGGTCGCGCAGTTGCGGGACAAACTCGCCAATTTCAAGGGCGTTCCCGACACAAAACTTCCTGAGACGATTAAGGCGGAATTGCGACCCTACCAAAAAGAGGGCTTCAACTTTCTGGCTAACATGTCGCGGCTGAAGTTGGGCGGCATCCTGGCCGACGACATGGGACTTGGAAAAACGTTACAGACCCTGGCGTGGCTGACCTGGCTGCATGACCAACATAAAAAGGATCCCAAGCCGACGTTGGTGTTGTGTCCGGCTTCGGTGCTGCACAACTGGCGACGCGAAGCCGAACGATTCACGCCTCACTTCAAAGTATTGGTGCTGCAATCCGGTCAGGCCCGGCACAACTTGCGCAAACAGATTCCCGAGCACGATATCGTGGTCACGAATTACGCGATTCTCCGGCGCGACCTTGAGGAATTGGCCAAGTTCGAGTTCCGGTCCCTCGTTCTGGATGAAGCGCAGTTTATCAAGAATCCCAACGCCCAAGTGACCTTGGCTGTGAAGGAAATTGAGTCGGGCCAACGCTTGGCACTCACAGGAACCCCGCTCGAGAATCGGCTGCTCGATTTATGGTCCATTGTGGACTTCATCCAGCCGGGTTACCTCGGCAGCCAGACGCATTTCCACGAGACTTATGAGCCCAAGGGCGACGGACCCGACTGGGAGCCTGGCACGGCTCGTCGACGCCTCAGTGCGCGTTTGCGCCCGCTCATGTTACGTCGCCTCAAGAAACAAGTGGCGAAGGACCTGCCGGATCGGATCGAGGAACGCCGCGACTGCGAACTCGACGAAGAGCAGCGAAAACTCTATTTGGCTGAACTGCGCCGCAGCCGTGAACAAGTAATGAAAGCCCTCCAGGAAAAAGGTGTGGCCAAATCCAAGATGCACGTCTTGGCCGCCCTGACTCGGCTGCGGCAAATTTGCTGTCATCCCAAGCTAGTGGGCAACGACAGCGCCAGCGGTAAGACCGATACTTTATTCGAACTGCTGGAGCCGATCCTGCAATCGGGCAACAAAGTGCTGCTCTTTTCCCAATTCGTTGAAATGCTCAAGCTGCTGGAAGCGGCTTGCAAGGAACGCGGCATCAAAACGCATATGCTCACGGGCGAAACCAAGGCGCGTCAGGATGTCGTCAATGCGTTCCAAGCCGAGGATGACGCTTGTGTGTTCCTGCTTTCGCTGCGTGCCGCCGGCACGGGACTCAACCTCACGACCGCCAGCTATGTGGTGTTGTATGATCCCTGGTGGAATCCGGCCGTTGAAGCTCAGGCCATCGATCGCTCGCACCGGATCGGCCAGACTCGCACGGTCAACGCTTACCGCCTCATCGCCCCGGGCACGGTGGAGGAGAAGATTTGGGAATTGCAGCAGAAGAAGTCGCAAACGATCTCCGACGTTCTGGGCGAGGAGGGCTTCGCGACCAATCTGACCAAGGACGACTTGGAGTATCTATTCAGCGAGGACTGAGCTCGGTAGCGGCGAGTTCCACCTCGCCCCTCTGGAGTTCGCCGCGGGGTGGAGCCGCTTTTCAGGAAGCGGTGAACCGTGCGCTTACGTGGGGCACCATGTGCCCCATGTTTCGGTGATGTCATTCAGGAATCCCAGCGGAGTTGAACGAGGCCGCGGTAAAACACAGCCCTACGGGTGATTGCAGTTGAGGCCGATTGTGTTTCATTCTGGTCTCTTGGGCATGACCAAGCCTCACCTCTCCATTGTTCTTATCAGTTTGGTCGTAGCCTTCGGTTGGTTGGGGTCGGTTGCCGCCGAACCCTTGGAATGGGTGACGCAAGCGGTTGGCCGGGCCGCGCGCCTTTCAGCATTGGCGCCGGGACGTTCAGGATTTTCCGAACTTGCTCCGGAGACCACCGGGTTGTCGTTCACGAATCACCTCTCCCTGGACCGCTCCTTGACCAATCACATCCTTCTGAACGGCTCGGGAGTCGCGTTAGGCGATGTTGACGGCGACGGCTGGTGCGACGTCTTTTTATCGGGACTGAACGGTGGCAGCGCGCTGTTTCGAAATCTGGGTGATTGGCGATTTACGAACATCACCGCGGCCGCGCTGGGAACCCAATCCAAACTGAAGCAATTCGACGCCACCGGAGCGGTCCTGGCGGATTTGGATGGTGACGGTGATCTTGATTTGTTGGTCAATGGCATCGGCGTCGGCACGCGCTGTTGGCGGAACGACGGACGCGGCGTTTTCCAGGACGTTACGGAAGAAGTTAGGCTCGGCGGGAAATCGGGGGCGACTTCGCTGGCGCTGGCGGATATCGACGGCGATGGGGACTTGGACCTTTACGTCGTGAACTACCGCACTTCGACGGTACGCGATGAGTTTCAGCAACGGTTCGAGATCAAGCGGGTCAATGGCCAACCTACGGTGACGGCGGTGAATGGTCGGCCGACTACTGAGCCGGATTTACTCGGGCGATTTTCCGTGGATTCGCAAGGACACATCAACGAACACGGGGAAGCCGACGTATTATACTGGAACGACGGACAGGGCCGCTTTACGGCGATTCCATTTACGAGTGGCGCATTTCGGGATGAACGGGGCGAAGCCCTAACTGCGACGCCGTATGACTGGGGATTGGCAGCGATGTTTCGGGACATTAACGGTGACGGCGCTCCCGACTTGTACGTGTGCAACGATTTGGCGTCACCAGACCGGATCTGGCTCAACGACGGGCGCGGAAATCTCCGCGCGATCCCGCGGACTGCGATTCGCAAGACCAGTTGGTTTTCCATGGGTGTCGATTTCGGCGATTTGAATCGTGACGGCTTCGACGACTTTTTTGTCACCGACATGCTCAGCCGTGATCCGGTGCGTCGCCAGATTGAGGCGGCCGCGCGAGGAGCTGAACCCGAGTCCTTCACCGGAAGTGAAGCGCGGCCGCAGTGCGCACGAAACACGCTGTTCCTCGGGCGGGGAGATGGGACATTCGCGGAGGCGGCATGGTACGCGGGCTTGGCCGCCTCCGGTTGGTCGTGGTCGCCGGTCCTCTTGGACGTGGATCTCGACGGGTATGAAGATGTGCTGATTTCGACTGGGTTTGAACGTGATGTGCAGAATGTGGATGTCGCTGAAGAAATCGAAGCCATTCGGCAGCGGGACAAACTGCCGGACGCAGCGGCCTTGCAGTTGCGCCGCCGATTTCCGTCCCTGGCGCTGCCGAACTTGGCGTTTCGCAACCGCGGCGATCTGACGTTTGCGGACGTGAGTCGTGAGTGGGGATTCGACCTCACTGGAATCTCCCAAGGAATCGCGCTGGCGGACATGGATCACGATGGCGACCTTGATGTAGTTCTTAACAATCAAAACGCGCCGGCAACATTGCTCCGAAATAATTCGGCGGCGCCTCGACTCGCCGTTCGTCTGCGGGGTCAGCCACCCAACACCCAAGCTATCGGCGCCCGGATTATTGTGACCGGCGGCCCGGTGACGCAAAGCCAGGAGATCATAGCCGGGGGGCGCTACCTGTCGGGCGATGAGCCGGCGCGGGTTTTTGCGGCGGGAAGCCTCACAAATAGACTCAACGTCACCGTGACGTGGCGCAGCGGCCGTAGATCAGAGTGGACTGGGTTGGCGCCGAACCAATGGATCGAAATCGTAGAACCGGCAGGCGAGGTAAGCGCTGCCAAACCTCACGCGGCCCCGACGCCCTGGTTTACCAACGTCAGTTCTCGGCTCGGCCATCATCACGTCGAACAACCCTTTGACGATTTCACGCGGCAGCCCCTACTGCCACGACGGCTCAGTCAACTCGGCCCGGCCGTCTGTTGGGGCGATTTGAATCAAGATGGCTGGGACGACCTGGTCATCGGAAGCGGAC
>DLVS01000461.1 GCA_003445095.1 Verrucomicrobiales bacterium | reverse complement strand
GATTTCCTTCAACGTCGGCCCGGCATGCCACAGCCATAACCATGCAATAGGACGGGGAGCGCCGGCGGCCCGCCGGCAGTCGTCGCCGGCCCGGCGAGGACTTCAACTCACCATTTTTTTCTCCACCAAATAGTGATGAACAATTGGTGGGTCGAAGTGTTCGGCGAGCCGCCGAACACCGCAGGCCGGCGGCCCGCGCTCCCCATTTCGACTGCATCGTTACGGCCAAAGCGGCAGCTCCGCAAAGCCTCCGCGGCCGCACTCCCAAATTGTGAGCCTCAAATCGACTCGCCACCAACGTTGGTCAACCTCACGCTGGGGTTCCATGAGCTCCGCCAATCGACGCGAATTTCTGAAAACCACGGCGGCCGGCGCGATGGCCTTGGGCGCGTCGAAATCCCTCGCCGCGGGAGTTCGGGGGGAATCGCGCATTCCGCGTCACCGAGGGCTTGCTGTTGTGGGTGTCCATGGCTACGCCAACGCTCACAGCGTTCCGGCTGGCCAGCGGATCGATTTCCATTTCAGTACTGATGTGCCGTTCCGCGTCGAAGTTTGTCGGCTCGGTGTTCAGGTGGACGATCCGGCGGGGGACGAAATGGTCTTCGATGCGGGCGGCTTTCCCGCACACGGGCAGCTCATTCATCCGGGGTCGTATGTGCACGTGGAACGCCGTCTTAGCGGGGAGCGTCGGGCTCTGACTTTGGAAGCCTGGGTTCGTCCGTGGGCGGTGGATCGGTTGCAGGGAATCATTAGCCAGGAGGACAAGGAGGATTCCGAAGGATTGGCCCTGGGCATCGGGCGTGACGGTTATGTGGGATTTTATTTGGGCGACGGTGTCTCGCCGGATGAAGCGGTAGTCCATCGCACGCCTTCTGGAGTTGTGAAGCGCGGCCAGTGGCATCATTTGGTCGCGACCTTCGATGGCCGAATCAAACGTGTCTTTGCAAATGGCGCTTTGGTCGGCGAGTGGCCGTTCACGAACGCGCTCAAGCCGGGCACTCATCCGTTGCGCCTCGGGGCCATGGGTGAGCGCGGAGAAACTAATCACTTCCTCGACGGCGACCTGTCGATGATGGCGATTTACGATGCGGCCTTGGCCACGCCGGAAATTGAACAGCGTTTTCGCCAACGAGGACTTCAAGTCGCTGCCGGCCGGAGCGTGCTGGCGTGTTGGGATTTTAGCGCCGAACGAGGAGACGAAGTTCGCGACGTTTCGGGGAATCGGCGGACGGGGACAATCATCAATCGCGGGACGTGGATGGTCGGTGGCCCCGCGTTCACTGAGGAAGTGCCGCGCTTTGGCGATTATGACCCGACGAAGGATCCGGCGCGCGGTCATGGCCTGCGGTTGGCGTCCGACGATCTCTACGATTGCCGCTGGGCTCCGACATTTTCCTGGCGAGTCCCGCGAGACGCGCGTCCCGGGATTTACGTCGCGCGGGCGCACCATGGCGGATTGGCGGCGTCGCGATTGTATGATGTTACGTTTCTCGTGACCCGGGCGCCCCGGCGGCCAGCGGCGCCGATGTTGGTTCTGTGTTCGACGAATACCTGGCGCGCTTACAACGGCGCTCCCTTCGGAGTCTGGCCGGATTCGTTGCATGCCGTCATTGGAACCGACGGTTTGCCCAACTCGCCGGGCAACCCACCTGCATTCAATTTGTACCGACGACACGCGGCGGGCCAAGGGACGTATCAAGTAGGTCTGCGGATGCCGTGGCCAGTGGCGGGTCCATATGTGTTGTACGGAGGACCAACCCGCTATTCGCATCTCATGCGCGCCGAACGTTTCCTGCACAGTTGGCTGGAGAGTTCCGGCTATCGATTCGACGTCGCGGCGGACGACGATCTCCACCGTTCGCCCGCGCTGCTGCGCGATTACCGAGTGGTCGTGCTCAATGGGCACAGCGAATATTGGTCGCTGCCGATGTTGCGTGGGCTCGACGAGTTCCTTCGCGGCGGCGGCAACTTGATCGTGCTCTCCGGAAACTCGTTGTTTTGGCGCGTGAGCTTCGATCCAGAGGGCGTGGTGATGGAATGCCGCAAAGTGGACGCGCCCGGGAACCAAATGTTGCCCCACGAGCGCGGCGAATGTTGGCACAGCGACGACGGCCTTCGCGGCGGCTTGCTGCGCGATTGCGGGCATCCCGGTTGGAGCTACGTCGGGCTCGAAACGCTCGGATGGAACAATCAGGCGAACCCAAAGAACTTCGGACCGTACGTTGCGACGGGCACCGACCATTTTCTGTTTCATCGGCCGGAGGAAACGGGAATCCGAGCCGGGGATCGTTTCGGACAAGGCCTCGGAGGCGACGTCCCGCTCGCCAATGGACACGAGTTCGACCTGCGCCTTTCCACGCTGGCGGCACTGCAAGAACAACCCTCGCCGCCGGGCGCGAGTTGTCCGCCGGATCCGCCCGGAATCGTGCCGCTCGCCAACGGTATCATCCCCTGGAAAGAAGGCGGATCCGCGTTTGATTACTTCTTCCGGCCAATCAGGCCCAAGACGGACCAAGGTGGTGAGATGATTTATTGGGAACGACCTGGGGGCGGACGCGTCTTCAACGCTGGTAGCATCGGGTCAGGCTGGGCGCTCTCGGTCGATCCCAAGTTCCAAGCGTTGCTCCGAAATGTGTTGGCTCATTTTGGAGTTCCGGTAGCCGCCGACGGGAGGAGGCGCTGACTAATGTGGCGCGCGTGCGAACACTAAGGGTACCGCTGGAACGTGGGTGCGAAAGGAGAGTGCGCGTCGTTCCCTCCGCGACTACTT
>DLVS01000155.1 GCA_003445095.1 Verrucomicrobiales bacterium | reverse complement strand
CCGCCCACCTTCCCGAGGACTTCACGTCGGTGGGTCGAGGCCAAGAGTTGGGGGAGCGTGCTTTTGACCTGGTTGCCGAGGTCGATATCAACGCCAGCGGCGGCGTAGGCTTTTTGCTTCATCGTCGAAGGACCGACGTTAGCGGGGGTGGTGAACGAAGGAACGGGAAAATTCTCCGGCCACCGAAGGGAGCCCAACGTCCCGGTTCCGTTTCGCTCAGGCGAGGCTCGCTGGGGACGTCTCGAAGCAATGCGCCGTGTCAGGCCAATTCAAGCCCTTCTCGCCTTTCGCTGCATCGCACTCGCTAGAGCGCAACCTGGGAGGTCAGGTCATCCGAACCCGTGCAACGTAAACCATCGTCTTGCCTTCGTGGGAAGAATAGTAGCTCACCCATAGAACTCCTTCATGCCAGACGAGCCCCGGATAGCTGCAATCGCCGCCGCTGGGGAGCTTGAGGAACTCCGTAAGTCTGCCGGCTTCCGCATCGAGCCAGCAGAGAGAAGTACGAGCTCCGCCATCGTACAGCCGGACGGCAGCTACCAGGTGGCCGTCCGGCAGTCGAAGCAGTTGCGGTCCGCCAATGCGCATCCCCAAGTCCTGCCACTGCCATTCTCGGTACGGTGACTTGGCTTTTCCCAGCTTGCCGGTGCCTGGTTCGCCATCCCGCCGCAGCAGACATAGGCACGTGCCGTCCGGCAGGAACGCGAGCCCGGTCTCATTCGGATTCGGCTCCGCAAAAAGAGTCGGCAAGAGAGTGGAAAATTGACGCCCGTCACGGGTGGAATAGAGACGCACGAATTTCTCGGCCTCGGTGTCGTAGCCCACGCCCAGCGCCTCCGGACCATTCCAAGCCACGCGCCACAGCCACACATTGGGATCACCGACCGGAGTTTCGGCCGACCAATTCGTCCCGTTGTCCGAAAACCAGGCGAGCGATTGGTGTTTTACAGGTCCCGGTGGCGGTAAGGCGACCGCGCCGTAAAGCATTAGCCGGCCGTCGGGCGTGACCGTCGCATGCGGATCGCGAAGATCGCCGCGAACGGACGTCACCCGAGCCGCGGAGTTCCAGTTAGTGCCATCGGCGGAGGTCAGCACGCGAATGGCGCCGTCGGGAGAGACATGTGCGGTCCCCTCGCGAAAAACGCACCACCACTGGTTATGCCAGCGGACGAGATCGGTGAAGGCGTTGTGCGGCGCCGATTCTCCAACGCGCTGGACGGACAGGAGTTGGGGCTCCGCTCCCGGAAGAGCGAAGGCCAACAAGGTGGCGCATAAGACGAGCAGTGCTTTCACAGGAAGAAGAACGGGAGAGTGGGTTGCCGGTGGCGTGGGAGCAAACCTTCGATTCGGTGTCGGTTCATCTTCTCAGTCGCCATCAGCCCGCAGCCCAAGTCAGGCTCAGGCATGCATTTCCTCTCAGTCTTGCTCGCGGGAGCGCTCCTGGTGTTGCCGCTCGCAGCTCAAACAATTCCCGTCATCAACCTCTGGCCTGGAACGGCTCCGGGTGATGAAGCCTCCGCTCTCGAGGAAAAAGATCTGACGAAAGACTCTGACAACCTGGTGGCCGGACGTCGCCTTATTCGACTGGGACAAGTGTTCAAACCAAGTCTGACCGTTTTTCGACCGCCGGCCGAAAAGGAAACCGGCGCGGCGGTGTTGGTATGTCCGGGTGGCGGCTACAACATTCTCGCTTGGGATCTGGAAGGAACGGAAGTGTGCGAATGGCTGAATTCGATCGGAGTCACCGGAGTGTTATTGAAATACCGAGTGCCCAAACGAGCCGGTCGGCCGGATCATGCGCCGGCGCTTCAGGACGCGCAGAGAGCGCTGGGGTTGGTGCGGAGTCGGGCGAAAGAATTCGGAATCGATCCTCGCCGAATCGGAGTGCTTGGGTTTTCGGCGGGCGGAAATCTCGCGGCCATCTTGTGCAACCAATACTCGGAACGGAGCTATCCGGCGGTGGACGCGGCCGATCAATTGAGCTGCCGGCCCGACTTCGCGATTCTCATTTATCCCGCTTACCTCACCGACAAGGACAATGGGGACAAGCTCCGCCCCGAAGTTCCGATCACCACCAATACGCCGCCGACCTTCCAAAGCATCACCCAGGACGATCCCGTCCGTATGGAGACTTCGTTGTTTTACTGCCTCGCCCTGAAGCAAGCGGGCGTGCCGAACGAACT
The DNA here is from genome assembly GCA_003445095.1 of Verrucomicrobiales bacterium. Lineage (GTDB taxonomy): Bacteria > Verrucomicrobiota > Verrucomicrobiia > Limisphaerales > UBA9464 > UBA9464. Next base: position 6,587 of record DLVS01000155.1, on the reverse strand, counting down.
GCACGTGTATCCACAAGGCGGGCATGGCTACGGACTGCGTCGAACGGATAACCCAGCCACGTTTTGGCCGGACCGGGCCGCGGACTGGATGAAGTTTTCCGGGTGGCTGAAGAAGCCTTAACACATGATGGTCCGCCGCAGAGGTGCCTTAGATTGATTCGGAGAGAGACCGCGCTTCCCCCTTGCTCGCCCCGGTCCATTCTGCGAGATAGCCGCGTCCCCGCTAATGACTTCCGATGCGCCCAGAGTGTTCGCGACCACTCGGTGGACGTTGGTCTTCGCCGCCGCCGATCTGAATTCGCGGGGCCCCCGAGAAGAGTTTGCGAAGATCTATTGGTTTCCACTTTATGCCTATGCGCGTCGACGAGGTGAGGCCCCGCAGGTTGCCGAAGACGCGGTCCAATCGTTTCTCGGGCGCCTCCTCAACGATGACTCGTTGCGTGGTCTTTCGCGCGAGGGCGGGCGGCTCCGGGATTTTTTGCGCGCGGGGCTGGACCATGAACTCACCGACGTATTTCGCGCTTCGGCCGCGGCGAAACGACGACCCACCGGCGGCTTTGTCTTCCCTGATGGACTTTCACCCGAAGCTCGACTCGCGTTGGAGCCAGCGGATGGCCGGGCGCCCGACCGCGCCTTTGATCGTGAGTGCGCCCGCGCCCTGCTGGATGCCACCGCGGACCGACTGCAACGCGAATTCGAAGGTCAACTCGAGCTCTTCCAACACCTGTTGGCCTGCCTGAATGGCGATCCGGACCGCGACACCCATCGCGCGGCCGCCCGACGATTCGGAATCGAAGAAGGAACCCTGCGCAACCGTGTGACCGCGTTCCGGGGTCGATTCCGTGAGTTATTCCGCCAACAAGTCGCGGCGACCCTCGATGATTCGCGGCGGGTGGAGGACGAGATTCGCCACCTGCTCGCGGCCCTCGCTGAATGACATCGGGACACGGCTTGCGTGATCATCGAGAGCACGGACTTCCGAAGTCCGGACATGAATCGAGGCTATGAGACTTTGTAGGAGACGACGTGAGGAGACTCCATCGGTCTGCCCCGTGGTTACGCGTATGGTGGTGAGATGGAGCCTCGTTACCTCGTCTACGGTTCGTTTAGAGTGGCCGGAAGTTTTCTTCAATCATCCATGACGTCGCACGCCCTCAACACTCCCTGCCCAGTGTGCCGAGCGCCGTGTGATTGGCGCGGGGTGTGCCCTCGCTGCGTGCTGGTTGGCGCTTTGGCTGGGTTGGCGAACCCGGCCGATCCTGACCCGGCCCGAAAACTTGGGTCGTACACACTAGTCGACCTCTTGGGTAGTGGCGGAATGGGAAGAGTCTGGCGAGCCCAGCAAGAAGGTTTGGGCCGCGAAATTGCCCTCAAAACTCTGCGTGCGGGAACGCTGGCCGACGACGCGGCCCGTGAGCGCTTTCGTCGTGAAGCCCACGCCGCGGCGCGATTGCGTCATCCGGGCATCGTCACGGTCCACGAAGTCGGCGAAACCAACGGTGAACTGTTCCTGACGATGGAATTGGTTCGTGGCGAAACCCTCGCTCAGCGTTTGCGCTCAGGGCCACTCAGCGCCCGGAACGCCGCCGAGATTGTTCGTTCACTGGCCGATGCCGTCCACCACGCCCACACCCATGGGGTCATCCACCGTGACCTCAAGCCGAGCAACGTATTGCTCGACGCGGAACGGTTGGACGTCCCCCGGCTAACCGACTTCGGTGTGGCGATGCTGGCGGATAGTTCCGCCGAGACCTTGACGTCGACCCTGGAAGGCATCGGTACGCTGGCGTATTTAGCACCGGAACAAGCTTCGGGCGGTCGCACCCGGCAAGGGCCGCCCACCGATGTCTATGGACTCGGCGCCGTGCTGTACCACTGCCTGACGGGGCGACCTCCATTCGTGGGCGATTATCCAGCGGCAGTATTGCGGGCGGTCGTCGAATCGCGTCCGCCTGCGCCCCGGGCCATTGATCCAAACATTCCACGAGACTTAGAAACGGTTTGCCTCAAGTGCCTGGAATACGATCCCAGCGGTCGATATTCCTCCGCGGCCGAGCTGCGAGATGAACTCGACCGATTCTTGCAGGGAGAGCCGGTGCGGGCTCGGCCACTTTCTCTGGCCGCACGAATGTGGCGACAGGGACGCAGGCGCCCGGCCATCGCGGCTCTGTCTGGGGCGACGGTGTTGCTCGTGATCGCGCTGACTGTGGCCTTGAATCGGGCGGCCCTACCGATTCGGCGCGCGCCGACGCCGCTCGCCAATTTGCTCACCAATTGGCCCGTCCGGCCCGCCGAACTGCTGGGCGCGACTCCTTTGAAAAGCGGAGGGTGTTCGGCGCTGCTGGTCAGTCCTTGCGGTCGTTGGGTTGCCGCCGGCGATCAAGTGGGCGCTGTGCGGGTCATTCGATCCGACAACTTCGCCATCCAAGCCTCACTTCAACTCGACGGCACCATTCGTGTCATGGACTGGAGCCAAGACGGCGAATGGCTGCTCGTGGGAACGCAGACCGGTCATTGGTGCCTCTGGGAACATTCCCGCTCGAAAGAGCCCAAAGCACAAGGAAAGGTCTTGGCGATGGTGGATGCCGCGGCCCTACGCCCGGACGGCCAACGTCATTTTCTTGGCTCTTACTCCGCGGGAGAGTTTTGGCAGAACTCGAGTTCCGGCGCTTCACTCATCTATTCCAACTCGGTTCCCGCCAATGTTCTGGGCGCAAGATTTAATGCTACCGGAGACCGACTGTTTGTCGTTTGCACGGGAAACATCTTCCTGTTGCTGGACGGGGATTCCGGCCAAGTCATCCAGCGCCTAAACAGTGAATCGTCCTTAAATTGCCTATTCACCCTGACTGGAACGGAGCTGGCGCTGATCCGGGATCGTCAGCCCGGAGTGCAGGAATTGGAATTCTTCCGAGCCCAAGACGGTCTGCCATCGGGACGCGTCATTCGATCCGATCGAGGCATCGGGTCCTTTTGCTTCAGTTCGGATGGCGGGCGGGTGTTCATCGCCAATCGCGCCAATCGGATCGATATCTTCGATGCCGCGACGGGGAAATTGCTCGCCTCGCCGATCCAGTTAGCGGCCACGCTTTGGCGGTGGGGGTTCAGCCCCGACGGTCTGCGGCTATTTACCAACACCAGCGACGAACGTTCGCACGTATGGGAGATTCATTCTGGCGCGCCCCTGGTCGGGCCCCTGGTGTCTCCGTGGCTGCCATGGGCGACCACGCTGTCTGCGGACGGCGGGGCCATCGTTCGCCCTGATCCCAATGCGCAAGTCAGCTTCTGGAATGCGCGGCCGATAGTTCCCGACGGATGGGCGAAGGCGGCGGAGGTGAGCCGGGCGTTGCTCAAGTTGGGAACTCCGGACGGGCTGCGGATGGCGGCGGCGTTGCAACCGGACGACCCGGCCATCCTGGGTCGGTTGGCCGCCGTGGTTGGGCGAGGCGGCGCACCCGCCGAGTTGCGGGAGGCTGAATTCCTTCGGGGACGCGCAAACCAAATGGAGGGCGGCCGGCGACTGCCACGGTTCGCGCAATAATCTTCATGACACCCGTGTGCCGTTTGCGTGGCTTACTGAAGGTGAGCTCGAAGGGCGACAGGAACTGGGTCCTGACGACTTCGTTTCGCCGACTATGACGATAAATCCTCGTTTGCGGGCTTTCGCGCTAGGAATGGCGTTTTTCGGCGCCGCCCTTGCGAACGCCCGAGCTCAAGACACGCTGGTGGTCAGCGACTTCCGCTTGGACGACTCCGGGCGGCCGGTGGTGCGAATCCCTTACGCGGCGGATTCATATTATGTTCTGCGGCGGGGAGAGGAGCTGAGTTTGATCCGCTCTCCCGTCGCACTGGTCGCCCAAGCCATGGCGGGCGATCTCACGCAGACCGAGTTGACCGACGATGGACTGCCCATCTTGGCGGTAGCCCAGTTTTATCGGGTGACTCGAATCCTCCGCGCAGCTCCCCAAGATACCGACGAGGACGGTATGGACGACGTGTATGAGTTGGAACGTGGTCCGCTCCTGGATCCGTTGGACGCGGCCGATGGTGTGGGCGATCCCGACGGTGATCGCCGACTGACCAAGGACGAATACCTCGCGGGGACCGACCCGTTTCGTTACGACGCGCCGGAAGCGCCGGTCCTTACCACGCTGCCCGATGCCACGATGCAGACGTTGCTGGAGCTGCGCGGAACTTCCGCCGCCGGAACCTACGTCCGCGTCGATGGCGGCGCGGCCTTAGCCACCAATGACGTCAGCGCCGATGGGGCTTTCTCCGTGCTCGTGCGCTTGGCCACCAATCGAGTCAACCGCCTCTTCGTCTCCTCCGTAGATGCCCAGGGCGTGGCCAGTATCGGTAAGCCCGTCGAAGTGCTGCAAGACTCACAGCCGCCCAAACTATTTCTCGACTTTCCGACCAACTTCTCCCGAGTCACCGATGCCCAAACCATGATCGCGGGTCGGGTGGGCGATTCGCTCAGTGGTTACCGGGGACTCAACGTCTGGGTGCATTCCTCGCCGTCCGAAGGCGAACCTCCTTTGTCCAGCGTTCAATTTTCGGAGAACAGTCCGCTACGAGGCCATGTGGATGTCGGCATTGGACCCAATGGCACCTATCAGCGCGGCGAGGTACCGCTTGCCCTGGGAACGAACATCATCACGGTGATTGCCGGGGATCTGCTAGGAAATCGAACCACCCGACGCTCGGAAATCGTCCGCCTGCCGTTGGAAGGTCCGCGCTTGATCGTCGTGTCGGGTGATCGCCAAACCACCAACGCCTGGCGTCGGGTGGCCGAACCCATCGTCGTGCGCGCCACCCAGGCCGATGGCGCGCCCTTGGTGGGAACCGAACTGACTTTCGACGTCACCCGGAGCGACGGACGTTTGTTGCCCTTCGATACCAACCAACTCTCCGCCGATTGGACCCTCGAGCCCAACTCCGGAACCAATGGCGCCATGAAGCTGGTTCTGAGAACCGACGCGTCGGGCGAAGCCAAAGTCTGGTGGACCCTGGGAAGCGACGCCGGCAACGCCAACAACCGTGTCTGCGTGATGAACAGCGGGATCAGCAACGCGGTGTTCTTTTGCGCTTCGGCCACGGCGCATCCAGCCCGACAGATCAATATCGGCAGCGGCAACAATCAAAAGATCGAAACCGGCGGTGAGATTGCTGAACCCCTCCGCGTCTGGGTCAGTGACGGGCTCAATGCCGTTCCCGGAACGCCGGTCACCTTCCGCATCGTCCAAGGCGGCGGCCGACTGATCCCCGGCGGAAGAGACGGTTCGGTGATCTCTCAATTCCCCGACTCTCTACACTCAACTCAGATGGTAATAGCCACCGGCCTGACCGGGCACGCTGCCGTCGGCTTCGTCGCCGGACTCGATGCCGGCCAGAACCTCATCGAAGCCTCTTTCCCCAATCAGTTCGGGTTGCCGACCACGTTCATCGTCTATGGCGTGGGACGCGATCCGGACCAACCAGGCGACTTCACTGGCCTCGTTTTGGACAACACCAGCAATCCGGTCGGCAACGCCTACTGCCGATTGACGGTGGGCAATTACGAACTCGGCACCTTCAGCGATGGTCAAGGCCGCTTTCGTTTCGACAACGTGCCCGGCGGCATGGGGCACCTGTACGTCGATGGCCGCACCGCCAATTTGCTTTATACCAATGCGATTCCAACCAACAGCTTCCCGACCTTGAGTTATCCCGTGGTGGCGATTGCCAATGCGCAGAACTCCCTGCCCACGCCAGTTCTGCTCCCGCGCAAGCGGCTGACTAATGAAGTCGTCTATTACGGAACGAACGACTTAGTGGTGACCTGTCCGGACATCGAGGGTTTAAAGATGACCATCAAAGCCAACTCGATGCGTCATGCCGACGGCAATCCCGTCACTCCCTTGAACCCGGCGTGGGTATCCCTAAACCAAGTCCATCACGACAACATTCCAATGCCGATGCCCGACGGGGCGAGTCCGGCCTTCGCGTGGACCCTGCAACCGGGCGGGGCAACTTTCGATCCCAACAACCCGGTGGCCATTGAGTATCCGAACATGAGCGGCCTACCGCCGGGCTCAATCGCCTACTTTCTCAGCTTCAACCACGACACCGAACGGTTCGAGATCGTCTCCAGCGGCCACGTCACGAATGATGGGGCCAGCATCCTCACCGATCCCGGCTCCGGTCTCACCCTCGCAGGCTGGGGATGTAATTGTCCGCCGTACTCCGTCAGCGGCAGAATCGAGAGCTGCTGCAAAATTGAAGGTCCAAAGGTCATATTTAGTGGGAAGTTATTACCGAACAAGCCAATCACCTACTCGGTCAATAGGGTACCTTCCGAGGGCAAGATTGAATGGAGTCTATCGAAGGGGTCAGACATTGCCGGGATCCTTTGGTCTAGTCCGAAGACCGCGACGCTGCTGCTACGGGAGCCGGATGAGAAGTTTGGAGAGGTCACCATTCGAGCAAAGTTTCGCGAAGGGGAGAAGGATTGCATTTCGACTCTGACCGTATTGGTTGCGCGAATCGATCTTCGCGCCCGAGCCACATTTCCTGAGCCACGCCGTCGAACTCGCTTTGGCGTGGGC
>DLVS01000339.1 GCA_003445095.1 Verrucomicrobiales bacterium | reverse complement strand
GATCCTCCAGGCCTTTAACTCAGGCCAGCTCGACGCCCAGACGGCCATGGAGCGCCTGCTTATCAGTCGCAGCCGGCTCTACCAACTGCGCCAGCAATGGTTGCGTCAGAAAGCGGGGTTTTCGACCGACTGTTCCGGCGGAGATCATCGCCCAGCCTGGCCGACTGAGGCCCACCAATTCCTCGAACAAATCCTCCCGCATTCGCAACCGCTGAATTTCGCGCTCTTGGCCGACGAATTGGCGCGCCGCTTCGGCTTCCAGCGTTCCCGCGCCAGTGTCGCCGCTTACGTGCGCGCCCATTTTCCCCGCCTGGCCGCGCCCCTCCAGCCCGGCCCCAAACCGCGCCGACGCTGGGAATCTTCCTCCCTGGGCGAGCTCTGGCAGCACGATTCCTCGCCCCATGCCTGGTGGCCAGCCGCCGCCTATCCCACTCTCATCCTCACCCTCGACGATCATTCCCGCAAAATCCTTGGCGGCACTTTCGTCCCCAGCGACACCACCTGGAGTCACTTTACTCATCTGCGCCCCTTGTTAGAGAGCTTTGGCTTGCCGGCCTGCCTGTACACCGATGGCCTCTCGCTCTTCGGTCACCGCACTCCCGCCGATCGCCTCGACACGCACTCCCAATTCCAACGGGCCTTCTGCGCCCTGGGCGTCCATCATCGCGTCGCTCCCGACGCCCAGGCCAAAGGAAAAATTGAACGACGCTTTCTTATCTTTCAAAAGCGCTTAGTCACCCTCTTGGCCTTCGAAAAAATCACCGACTACCCCCAAGCCAACGCGTTTCTCCAGACCCAACTGGCGTGGCACAACCAAAACACCCGCTGCCGCACCACCCAACTCACCCCCAATCAGGCCTGGGAAAAAGCGCACTCCCAGCGCCACTCCAAACTCCGGCCCATTCCGCCGACCCCGCTGCTGGACCTGCACTTGGCGATCCATCTGCAACGCCGCCTCAACACCGACCACACCATCGATTTCCTCGGCCGTTCCTGGCCCATTACCCCAACCTCAAAAAAATCCGTCACCCTCATCCATCATCCTGAGGAACGCTTCTGGGTCGTTGATCGCCCCGTGGACCCAAAGCACCCTCGTTGGCCCACCGTTTTGGGCCATTTCCGCCTCTAAAAACCCTCTTCCGCTGTCCAGTTTTGTTCCAACATTCATTCCAATTTTGAACTATCGCCGACACGCCATGACAGAATCGGCGGAGAGGCAGAGAGGCAGGCCGTTTTCCGTCTGCGGAGCGGTTGTGACCGCCAGCGCCTCGATTCCGCTCAGGTGCCACTCCGTTCAATCGATCGATGTCGGCTGACGACCTTTTGTTGCACCTGCAACAAAAGGTGGTCGCACGGTGATTTAGCCCCAGCGCGACGCCCGGTCCACTCGCGGTGGCCTCTGGGGCCTCTGGGCGATTCGATGGGAATTCGGTTGCCGGCCGGCCGGCCTCCGCCAGATTGGCGGCTCGAATTTATGGACGTCAAACTTCCCAAGGTCGGTGACGCAGCCGATTCCGGCACCGTGGCAACCGTCTTGGTCCAGGTTGGCGACACCGTCGCAGTCGATCAGACGATTTTGGAATTGGAGCAGGAGAAGGCCGTGGCCCCGATCCGATCCCCCTATGCCGGCAAGGTGACGGCCGTTCACGTCAAGGAAGGGGACAAGATTTCGGTAGGGGCACGGCTAGTCTCGGTAGATGGCGGGGCGGGAGAAGCCGCGCCAGCCGCAGCCCCCGTGAAGAGCCCGGCGAAAGCTTTGGCGCCGCGTCCTCCAATCGAAGAAGACAGCGAATCCGATCTGGAGGAGGCGTTGCCCGCTGACTCGGCTGAGGAAGGTCCAGAACCGGCCGCTTCGCCTTACGTGCGCAAAGTCGCGCGGGAATTGGGGCTCAAGCTAAGTCGGGTGAAGGGAAGCGCACGCGGTGGACGAGTCTTGATGAGCGACCTCGCTCGGTACATCGAGCGACTGGAACGTGGCGTGTCTCGGGCGGGGCGTCACGCGGACGAGCCCAAAGGAATGGTGTTTGCGCCGGTGAACCAAGATTTTTCCCTCTTCGGAGCCGTTGCCAGCGAACCGCTCAGCCCGCTGCGAAAAATCATCGCAGCCCGCATGGTCGAGAATAGCGCCTCCATACCGCACGTGACTCAGTTCGATGAAGCGGATCTGAGCCAGATCGAACGGCTCCGGGCACAATACAAAGGCGCCTATGAAAAGGCCGGGGCCAAGCTTACGCCCACGCCGTTCATTTTAAAGGCCTTGGTATCCACGCTTAAGCGACACCCCAAGTTCAACGCAAGCGTCAACGAGGTGGCTGAGACTCTCGTCCTCAAACATCACTACCATCTCGGAATCGCGGTGGATACGGACGCCGGGTTGCTAGTGCCCGTGCTCAGGGACGCCGATCGTAAATCGCTGCTGGAAATTGCACAGGAGCTCGCATCAATCGCTGAGAAAGCCCGCGATCGAAAACTCGGGCCGGACGAAATGAAAGGTGGCACGTTTACCATTTCGAATCAGGGCGCGATCGGGGGCGGGCACTTTACGCCGATCATCAACAAACCTGAGGTGGCTATTCTCGGGATCGGCAAGGCCTCCTTGAAACCGGTAGTCACCCCCGATGGCCGCATCGAAGCGCGACCGATGCTGCCTTTGACCGTAAGCTACGATCATCGAGTGATCGACGGCGGCGCGGCGGCGCGGTTTATGGTCGATCTCATCAAAGCCTTGGAGGCGTTCCCGGAGGACAGCGTCAAGCTCTAGCTCGATACGGCCCGAACCGGCGACAGCGACTCCATTAACCTATCCAGCGTAGACCAAGAATTATGGACCCGATTCCCACAGAACTCGTCGTTATCGGTGCCGGCCCGGGTGGCTACGCGGCGGCCTTTTACGCGGCTGATCTCGGCAAGAAGGTCATCCTTGTTGAGCGAGACAATCGGCTAGGAGGCGTCTGCATGAACCGCGGCTGCATCCCTTCGAAGGCGCTGCTCAATGCGACTCACGCTATCCATGCCGCGAAGGAGTCAGCTCGCCGCGGCATCCTTTTCGGTGAACCGAAACTCGATCTTGACCAGTTACGCACTTGGAAGAATTCGATCCTGGAGAAGTTGGGGGGTGGAATCGCGAGCCTCGCCAAAATGCGGGGAGTCACGGTGCTTAACGGCCGTGGGCACTTCGAGGATTCGACGACTTTGCGCGTTGAATCCGCTGGTTCGGGAAATCAGTTCATCCGTTTTGAGCAAGCGATCGTGGCGGTGGGATCGAGGCCGGCCCTGCCGCGAGCCTGGGATCTCGGAAATCCCCGCGTCATGACTTCCACCGAAGCGTTGGAGGTGCCCGACGTTCCCGAGAAACTTTTGGTTATTGGCGGCGGCTACATCGGCATGGAGCTGGGAACTGTTTATGCCTCTTTGGGATCGCAGGTTACGGTTATCGAAGCTCTGGACGGGATTTTGGCCGGCGCGGATCCCGATCTTGTCCGTCCGGTCGCGCTCTACGCCAAGAAGGCCTTTAAGGAAGTTCGCCTCAAAGCAAAAGTGAACGAGCTCAAGAGCGCGGGGAAACAGCTCAAGGTGGTTTCCGAATTCAACGGCCAGCCATTCGAAGAATTGTACGACCGCGTGCTGGTCTCGGTCGGCCGAGCGGCAAATGGCCAGGATCTGGGGCTGGAGAACACCAAGGTGGAGCGTGACGAGCGCGGGTTCATTAAGGTCAACGAGCGGATGCAATCGACCGACCCCAACATTTATGCGATCGGGGATATCGCCGGAGGTATCATGCTCGCCCACAAAGCCAGCAAAGAGGCGCGGATCGCGGTGGATAACTTGGCGGGGGAAACGGGCGCGGTGAATCGCGACTACGCCATACCCGCAGTGGTATTCACGGATCCCGAAATCGCGTGGGTCGGGCTAACCGAGCAAGAGGCCAAACAAAAAGGCATTCGGATCGAAGTCGCCAAGTTCCCCTGGGGTGCGTCCGGAAGGGCACTCACCTACGATCGCGTGGATGGTCTAACCAAACTTATCATGGAGCCCGAGACTCACCGGGTATTGGGTGTGGGACTCGTGGGTCACGGCGCCGGGGAATTGATTGGCGAAGGCGCGGTGGCGGTTGAAATGGGGGCCACTGCGGAGGATCTGGCGGCCATCGTTCACCCGCATCCGACTTTGTCCGAGACGATCATGGAATGCGCCGAGGCGTTCTTGGGGCACGCGACCCACGTCTTTACGAAAAAGAAGCTGGCGGCTGAAGGTTAAGTAAGAACCCGGCAACGTCGGAGACGAAGAACGCTTCGAGAGTGCGCTGGTCGAGGGGGCAGCCGAATCCTTGGCCACCATCATCTAACGGATAGTTCGCAAAGCTTCTTAAGTATTACCGGGATTTTTCTCGCCCTCCGCGAGAAGTCCTGTCGCCGATCATTTCAGCCCTGGCCGCGCCACTCGATGAGCGGAGACGAGGCCGAAAAATCCCAACGCGAAAAGAAGCAGATTGGGTCCGCTATCGGGCACCGTAGCCGGGGTTTGGCCGCTGATTAGTTGGAGTTTAATGTTCGCGTTACTCTGACGAAGGACGCCATAGGTGGCGCCCAACACGTCGATTTCCAATATTTCATTGTCGACGGTTCCTAAGAAATCCATAAAGGGGATTGATGTCCCATCGGAGCCGATTTCCACCGAAGGAAAATTAGGATAACCCCCATCGCTTTGCATGGTGAAGTTGCGGTTATCGACGGTGATTGAGAAGTCGAGCAAGCCTCCATTGGCCGGTGTTTTCAAACCCGCGCCAGCTTCGGTTTCAATCGTCCCGATGAACGATTGTCCGGAAAGAGGCCCCGTGTGAAAATCCAGGATTAGTGTGTATTGCAACGGCACGGGTACCGCGAAACCGGGCCGAGTAAGAGTAAGGCCAACAAGGAAGCTGATTAGTAAAACTATTCGATGCATGGTTTTGATTGGGAAATCCGGTGATTGGCTCTAGTGAGGATCCTACGAAGGATAAGCTGGTGGCGATGCTCGGCACCATCCGTGCGAACAGGCAACTACAAACCGGCATACTCGCCACATTTCCGCACGGATCGCTGAAATAGACCTCGGGAGCCTAGCACTCGCGACTTTCATGAGCCTCCTCAATCCACGCCTGCCACGTGCTCGTCCCTAGCTGTGCCCAAGCAGTGGCCACTGTGACCTGACTGCAAAACGTCGACGTGACAAAGCCGAAGATCTGCCGCGCAAGGAAAGCGAGGTACAGATCATGAAGAAGCGCAGATTGAGCGCGGAACAGGTCATTAACATTCGCCGCGAGTCGGCGGGAAGGCGAACGGTCTCGGCGGTCTAAGCCAGGCATCATTTCTCGGCCGCCAACTTTCACATTCGGCAGAAGAAGTTTGGTGGAGTGGACGTGAATGAGGCGCCGCGATTGTGCGCGTTAGAGGGAGAACCGCCGGCTCAAACGCCAAACAGCCGATCGGGCGAAAAATGACTAATAAATGATCTGTCCATTTCCGTTTTAGTTCAAAGATGATTAATAGAGGTCCCTTCCTGTCGTCCTGTCTGCCAGTTGGTTCGCGAACGGACCGCACGCAACCCATGCGGGTCGCCACCAGCGGCGCAACAGGCTGCGCTGGCAGCCGCGCTACTATTGAGATCCCCTTCGTGGACCTAACTCCTCGCTATCCAGGCTTGGCTCGCGGTGCCGACTGATGCTCTGCTCCGCGCCGCCGAGGCATTCACCTGTAGGACTCGTCGATCTCCGTGCGCTCGTCTCCCTCCAAAGTTGGCTACTACGTGCTCGAAGGAATCAATTCGTTCGCGACCGCGTATTTCTTTAACTACCTGATGTTCCTTCTGCGGGACGGGCATGGATTCAACAATCTAAACAACCTCACCGTCGCGGCTCTCCACGGGCTGACTTACATTCCCGCCTCGTTGTTCGGCGGACGTTTCGGTCAGCGTCACGGAAAATTCCTCTCCCTGCGGATTGGCTTCTCCGGAATGGCCATCGCCATTTTACTCGGCTGGGCAATTACCGGCCTTGGGGGACAGTTGCTGGCCTTGGGCTTGTGGACCGTCGCCCTTTGTTTCACTTGGCCGGTCTTGGAAGCGCTGGTCAGCGAACACGAACCGGCGGAGCGTCTCCCCAACCGTGTAGGTCTGTACAACATCATTTGGGCTGGGATGGCCGCCCTCGCGTTCTCCACTGGCGGATGGATCTTCCAACATCTGGGCGCAACCAGCCTCTACTGGCTGCCAGTAGTGCTTAACGTAGCCATGCTGGTTGCCACCTGGCCTTTGGAGCGACGCCACGATTCTTGGGCTGCTCAGCAACCTACTTCGACGCCGCGTCCACTCGATCCGGAGTTGCCGGTTCGCCCTCGGTACTTTCAACAGCTTGCCTGGCTGGCCAATCCATTCAACTACATGGCCCTTAATACGGTCATCGCGTTGGCACCCGGGCTCGCCGATCGAGCCGGATTGGGCCTAGCCCAAGCAGGCGTCGTGCTGTCGGTCTGGTTCTATGTCCGAGCGCTCGCCTTCCTCAAACTGTGGTTGTGGGCCGGGTGGCACTATCGCTTCGACTGGTTTATCGGCGCGTTTGTGCTGCTCCTGCTGAGCTACGTGGTGCTCGTTCAGGCGCGAACCGTGCCGGTACTCGTCGTGGCTCAAGTCGGTCTCGGTTGGGCTTCAGCGTTGCTCTACTACTCATCGCTTTATTATTCGATGGACGGCAGTGAGACGCACAGCGAACACGGCGGGATTCACGAGGCGCTGATTGGGGCGGGTATTTGTGCGGGTCCCGGGTTGAGTGCCGCGGGTCTTTGGCTTACGGGTCAGCCCGCGGCGCCGGCTTGGGTGGTTGCCGGAGCATTAGCAGCGGCCATCGCGGGTTCGTGGCAACTGCGGCGGCGTGCCTTTGTTCGCTAGGTCGTTCTCCATCAAAACCGGCACCAGTTACTCCAACCGACGATCACCGAGCGGTCGGGAAGGCGCGGGAGCAAGCGAATGTAGTCTTGCGGGGTACACAACCCGGGAAAGACTGGTGCCCCTACCACTTTTCTAAGATCGAAAATCGTCTACTCGGACCGCCGTTGTCTGACCCGAGAAGGCAGCCTCGTGGCGGATGAAAACACTTCGCATCACGGTCACCACCATTCCGAGAGGATTCGGAACGGTCCGACGATTTGGTCAGGCGGCATTAGTTTCGGACCGATTGGGCCGCTGGCAGCTCCTGGGTGGCAACCGACCCGACCGATTGAAGGCCCGGGAATGGGTCAGCCTATTCTGCCACGAAGCGTTGGTGGATACGCTTTCGTGAGATGACCGACTGGACTAAGCGCGCCGGCCAGTCTTCGTCGGCCGTTCAATCCTCGGACAACTTCCATCCCTCGCCGGGGTCGTACTCCTTGATCGCCTTCACCAACTTGGCCGTTTTGGGGCCGAGATCCCGCTGATAGACCCGGCCCTGTTGATTGACGATAAAGGTCATCACCCCCGTTTCGCCGTACTCAGCAGGCCAGGCGATGGCGGCGAACCCACCGATCATGTGACCATTGATAATGTAATCGTAGGCGCCCGCCGGAGTATGTTTCCCCTGGCGAGTCAGAATCTTGAAGTAATAGCCATGAAA
>DLVS01000340.1 GCA_003445095.1 Verrucomicrobiales bacterium | reverse complement strand
TTCAATTCAGCTTCGCCGCAGTCGCGATCACGGTTTCGGTGTCGCAGGCAACCTCGGCCGTCGGGACAGCAAATCAGGGCGCACCGGTAGATTTCGCGTCCCAAGTTCAGCCCATCCTCTCCAAAAAGTGTTTTGCGTGCCATGGTCCGGACGAACGGTCTCGCAAAGGGAAGTTACGCTTGGACTCCTTCGCCGAGGCGACGCGCGCTCGCGATCCTCGGCCGGCGATTTTGCCCGGCAACGCGGAGAAGAGCGAATTGCTACATCGCATTCGGGAGACGGATCCCGAAGAAGTGATGCCGCCCCCGGAATTAAAGAATCCGCTGACTCCAGCTGAGATTGAGATCTTGGAACGATGGATTATCGGAGGCGCAGACTATGCGCCGCACTGGGCATGGATCGCCCCGAAGAGACCAGCCCTACCCGAGATTGCCGATCCCGGATGGCCGAAGACTGGCCTCGACTATTTTATTGCCGCGAAGCTGGCGGAAAACGGGCTAAAACCGTCTGCGCCCGCCGATCGATACACCCTGATTCGGCGGCTTTCGCTGGCGTTGACCGGCTTGCCTCCTGAGCCCGAGGACGTGGAGGCGTTCGTGGCGGACACTCGCCCGGGTGCCTATGAGCGAGTCGTCGATCAATTGTTGGCCTCGCCGCATTTCGGCGAACGCTGGTCGCGCGTGTGGCTGGACTTAGGTCGATATGCAGATTCCGCTGGGTACGGTTCCGATCCACTGCGCCCAAACATCTGGCCGTGGCGCGATTGGCTAATCCAGGCCCTCAATGCGAATGAACCCTTCGACGAATTCACTCGGGACCTTATCGCCGGCGACTTGGTGCCCGACGCCACGGATGAGCAACGGATCGCCTCAGCGTTTCATCGGAACACGATGACGAATACGGAAGGCGGCACGGACGACGAGGAGTGGCGGGTGGCGGCGGTGAAGGATCGAGCGGGCGTAACCGCGCAAGTTTGGATGGGGCTGACGATGAACTGCGCGCAATGCCACACCCACAAATTCGATCCGATCACCCAGAAGGAATACTATTCGTTCTTCGCGTTTTTCAACGAGACGGAGGACAACGACCAGCCCGATGAGCGCCCGACACTGCCCGTGTATTCGCTTCAAGAACGCAAGCAGCGGGCGGCGCTGGAGCTCGAAGTCGGCCAGGCCGAAAAAGAATACCGAGCCCCGAATGCGGAGTACGAATCCGAACTAGCGGCCTGGGCGACGCGGGCCGCGGAGCCGATTCCGTGGACTGCGCTGGTGCCCCAGTCCGTCACAGCGGGAAGCACGAATCCCCCAACCTTCACTATCGATTCGGCTGGCAGTGTCCTGGTGTCAGGGCCGGCGGCGGACCGGGACAGTTACTTGATTACCGTGACGGCGCCGATCGCTCGGCTGACGGCGCTAGCAATCGAAGCATTGACTGACTCGACGTTACCCCAAGGGGGGCCCGGACGAGCTACCAGCGGCGCGTTTGTGTTGAATGACGTTCGCGTAGAGCTCGTGCCGAGCGGGAGGGAGGCGCGCTCGGCGCGCTTCGTTCGGCTCGAAGCTCCGGGCGCGAACCGAATTCTGAGCCTGGCCGAAGTCCAAGTCTTTAGCGCGGGAACTAACATCGCTTTGAAAGGTTCGCCAACGCAGTCCAGCACGGACTATCTGGGCGACGCCAATCGCGCGGTGGACGGTAATACCGACGGCAATTATGGCGAAGCGCGATCGACTTCGCATACGCGTTCTGAGAACGACCCATGGTGGGAACTCGATTTGGGTGCAGAATTCCCGGTGGAACAGATCGCGGTGTGGAACCGCACCGACGGAGGGGTCGGGACGCGACTGGCGAATTCCAAGATCCGGCTGCTGGATGGGCGTCGCGAAACAGTTTGGCAGTTGGTGCTAACCAATGCTCCCGATCCGGTCGTCAAGGTTGGGCCGGCCGCCCCACAAGCGCTGGCACTGGTGAATGCCTCGGCAGACCATAGTCAGTCCGATTTCGCCGCTGCCGAAGCAATCGACAAGGATACCAGCCGGATGTCTGGCTGGGCCGTGGGCGGAGAGTTAGGCCGGCCTCACCGATGGGCTGCGGAGTTTGCCGAGGCGTTGGACCTCTCAGCGCCAGCAACCCTAAGGATTTCGCTCGCCCACAACTACGGAGAGCATCAAACGCTCGGGAAGTTTCGCATCAGCGTGACTGATCGGGCGACGCCGGTACGGATCTTTCCCGGGCCAGTTCAGGCTGCGCTCGCCGTAGCGCCTTCGCAATGGACGCCCACCCACCGATCAATTCTTGACGATTACTTCCGACCACAATCGGCAACCCTCGGGCCGAAGTTCAAAGAACTGGCGGCGCTGCGGGCCAAGCGAGATGCCGTGCGCGGGACTGCGGTGCCGGTTATGCGGCAGCTCGGGCCGGATTCCCAGCGGATCACCCGTGTCCTGAACAAGGGCAACTTCTTGGATCCCGGTGACCCCGTGACGGCAGGCGTTCCGGTCGCGTTCAATCCTTGGCCAACGGAGGCTCCTACGAACCGACTCGGGTTGGCGCGCTGGCTGACTGCGCCGGATAACCCACTTACTTCCCGTGTGGCGGTAAATCGGGTGTGGGCGCAACTCATGGGGCAAGCCCTGGTAGAAACAGAGGAGGATTTCGGCACTCAAGGCGCCTTGCCCACGAATCGGCCCTTGCTGGATTGGTTGGCGGTCAGTTTCCAATCTCCCAAACCCACTCCCGACAGAACGGATCTCTTGGAGCCAAAATTAGGCTGGGACTTGAAGGCGCTGATCAAACTGATCGTGATGTCCGCCGTGTACCAGCAGTCCTCGGCGGTAACCCCAGAGCTGCGGGAAAAAGATCCGCTGAACAAGCTCTACTCGCGGGCGCCCCGGCTGCGGCTGGATGCCGAGACAGTGCGCGACCAGGCCTTGATGCTGAGTGGGCTTCTAAGCCGCAAGATTGGCGGTCCGAGCGTTTATCCAATGCAACCCGACGGCCTATGGCGCGCCGCGTTCAACGGAGAACGAAGTTGGGCCACGAGCGAAGGCGAAGACCGGTATCGGCGCGGCATCTACACGTTTTGGCGTCGGACAGTGCCCTATCCGAGCATGGCCACGTTCGACGCTCCCAGCCGGGAGACGTGCACCTTGCGACGGCAACCCACCAATACTCCGCTTCAAGCGTTTGTGACCCTGAACGATCCGGTTTTTGTAGAATGCGCTCAGGCCCTGGGCCGGCGCCTAGCGAGCGAGCCCGGACCGGTTGCCGAGCGGATTCGGAACGGCCTGCAACGCGTATTGTCCCGGCCCGCGACCACTCAGCAAGTCGAGGCCTTAGTACAGCTTTTTGAATCTGAAGTTGCGAATTACCGAGAGCGAGTCGATGAGGCCGTCAAGCTCGCGTCAGATCCGCTTGGGCCTCTTCCGGCCGATTTGCCACCCGCCGAGGCAGCGGCGTGGACTACGGTCGCCAACGTTCTGTTGAATTTGGACGGCGTGCTCGTGAAGAACTGAAGCCGAGACGGCGGACCGCGACCGGCACCTGGCAATCCTGGAGACGAGACAGTAGTTCAAACGGAGGCTCATCCGGACTAAGGGCCTATTCAGAGCACTCGGTCGGTCCGGCCCAACGGACGAGAATGGGGTACCAAATCGGCTTGCTATCGCAGGCGCGGCGGTAACGTTCCGCCGATGAAATTGATCCGGTGGCTGGCGATCAGTCTGACCGCTCTCGCCCTGCACGCTGCGGTTCCGGCACCGCCGCAACTATTCCCTCAGGATACCCTCCTTCTGCTGACTGTTCCCGATTGGGTGGCGATGCATGCCAGCACCGAGTCGGCACCTTTGGGACGATTGTGGGCGGATCCGGCCATGAAGCCCTTTCGCGACAAGTTCGAGACCCAATTCCGGGAGAAGTTCCTGGGAACGCTAGAGAAGGACCTCGGGATCAAGGCCGCCGACTTTCTGCCCCTACTCCAAGGGCAGGTGTCGTTCGCCATCATCAAAGCGGACTGGGATCCGTCGGACGAAGATTCTAACCCCACGATGGTGCTCGTGGTGGACAGCCGCGACAAGGCGGACCAACTCAAGACGCGGCTCACTGAAGTTCGGCAGAAGCTTTCCGAGGCCAAAAAAACAGTTCGCACGGAAAAGATTCGAGACCTGGAATTCACCACCGTGGAAATCGAACGCGCGGCGCCTACCGAAGATGCCCAAGACAAGGACGACCCCGATGGAAAAGACGACGACGAGACCAAGGCGTCGAAACTCGAACTGACCTTTGGTCAGGCCGATTCCGCCTTCCTACTGGCAAGCTCCCCCAAGGGATTGGACCGGTTGGTCGCGCGACTCACCGGTGGGACCGTGCCAGTGCTGGGAGATTCGCCAGACTTTCAATCGGCCGAAGCGGCGGGTTCGTTTCGGGATGCCACCGCCTACGGATTCCTCCAAACCGGTGCGCTCCTCGAGGCTCTCCAGCTCAGCGCGACGGCATCTAGCCCGGACGGTGGGGCTTTTGGAATCGATCCGAAGCAAGCGGTTGCCGGCCTGGGATTGGACGGCCTGCGTTCGGTTTCAGCCTCGGCCCGACAGACCGAGTCCGGGCTCATCGGGCGCACGTTGGTTGCGATTCCAGCAGCCAAGCGCAACGGGCTGTTCAAAATCCTCCAATTCGAGGCCAAGGATGCGTCGCCTCCGGCGTTCGTTCCCGCAGAGGTAGTCTCGTTCGGACGGTTCCGCTTGAACGGCCAGCAGTTGTGGTCAGGCCTTGAGGCGCTGATCCAGCAGGTTTCGCCTCAACTTGGCGGGCTTCTCAACATGTCACTCGGTGCGCTAGGGAAGGACAAGGATCCTAATTTTGATTTTAGGAAGCGGTTCTTCGGAAACCTCGGCGATGACTACATCTCTTATGAACGGGCGGCGCGCGGCAAAACGTTGCCGGAATTGCAAAACCGCCCCTCGCTATCGCTGCTTGGCGCCGTGAACGCGAATGAGATGTTGTCGGCCCTCCGCACGCTCGCGAGTTTGTTGCCGGGCGGCGGTGAAGACATCAAGGAACGCGAAGTCAATGGGAAGAAGATTTTCTCGATGACTCTGCCGAGTCCCGGCAATCAACCACCGCGGCTCATCGAGTTTTCGGCGAGCGGCGGATACGTGGCGTTCGCCAATGATGCCGCCGTGCTCGAAGAGTTCTTACGTAGCTCGGACGGAGGAGGGCGTCCCTTAAAGGAGTCGCCTGGACTCGCCGAAGCGGCCCAACAAGTCGGTGGAATGTCCACTGGATTCTTCAGCTATCAGAATCAGCGGGAGTCGGTGCAAGCAACTTGGGAAGCACTTCGAACGGGTGGCGGCATCGAGCGACTGTCTCCGGGCATGACGAAAGCAGCCGCGGAACAAGCGTCCGAATGGTTGGATTTCAGCCTATTGCCGCCCTTCGAACAAATGGCCAAATACTTCGGTATTGCGGTGTCGGCCGGCGCATGGGACTCCGCGGGGTTTCAGTTGAAGACCTTTGCGCCAACGCCCAAGTGAGCGTCCGCAGCCTCGCCACCGCACACGACTCGATCAGCTCGGCCAAATGAAAAAGCCCGGACAAAAATCCGGGCCGTGTCTTCGACCGAGGCGCGAAACCGGGTTCACTTCATCCGGTCGAAGTTCTTTTGGAGGATTTGCCAGTCGGCGAGGCCGGTCACCTTGGCACGATGGTCGGCGATCAACTTGGCTTCGTTGGCGTTCTTGGTGGGACGCGGATTCTTGTAAAAGATCCCGAACTGGCCCGGCCACGGAACGTCGGCCAACTTGTAAGCCGCGTATTCGTCCGTCACATCGTGTTCTTTGGGCACGAGCTCGAACTTGCCACCTTTGCGTGGATTCGCGGCGTCGAACGCGCCTTCATAAAACTCAACGCACTCACTCAAGCACTCGATGAAGCTGAAACCATCGTGGTCCATGGCCGCTTCCATCATCTCCAACACGTGATTGGGATTCGTATGAGTCGTCCGCGCCACAAACGTAGCGCCAGCGGTGATGGCTTGCTTGAGTGGATTGATCGGACGATCAGTCGATCCCCAAACATCGGTCTTGGACTTGAATCCAATCGGCGAGGTGGGCGACGTCTGCTTCTTGGTCAACCCATACACAAAATTGTCCATGACCACGTAGGTCATCTTGATGTTCTTCCGCGCGGTATGGGTGAAATGATTCCCGCCGATGGAGAACGCATCACCGTCGCCGCCGAAGACGAACACGTGCAAATCGGGCCGGCTGAGTGATACGCCACTCGCGAAGGGCAATGCCCGCCCATGAATGAAATGCGCACCGTGGGCTTGAACAAAGTACGGAAAGCGACTCGAGCATCCGATGCCCGCCACGGTGGTAATCTTCTCGTGCCAGATTTTGCGTCGTTCGAT
Organism: Verrucomicrobiales bacterium; assembly: GCA_003445095.1. Lineage (GTDB taxonomy): Bacteria > Verrucomicrobiota > Verrucomicrobiia > Limisphaerales > UBA9464 > UBA9464. The sequence goes on along the minus strand of DLVS01000340.1, from coordinate 5,684 downwards.
CAGCTTGAAGTAGAGCGCCAGAACCGAGAAATCGCCGCACCCAGGACACCAGGTAGGATGGTCGGCCGAAACCTCCTTCTTCGTGAGCGGTTTGCGGTCGCTGTCGGGCAACGGCGCGATCGCCACCGACGAAATTTGCCCGCCCGTTCGGGGCAAGACTGTGTTCGGAAATGAAAGGTTAGTCATGGTTCAAGTCGTTCAACGTATGTCTAGATGGCCAATGCACTCAGGCCTTTCCATTGCTCCCCCGCGTTCCCAGTGAGGCGTGGACCCGGTCCATGATTTCTTTCACTTTCCAAGTCAGCCCATCCACTTTGGTGATTCCGCGAATCTTGGGATCGCAGTATCTCGCGCGCAACACGGCCCCGAACTGTCCATAGCCATAGAGCCCCTCGTCGTTGAGCTCGACGACGAACACGTGGCGGAAGCCCTTAAAAATCTCGTCCAGCCCGTTGGGCAAGGGATTGATGTATTTGATGTGGAGACCTGAAACCGCGTCGCCCAGCGCTCGGAACCGGTCCACCGCCTCGCGCAATGGTCCCGAAGTGCTGCCCCATCCCACGAGCAGAACTTGGCCTTCGTTCGGACCGTAGGTTTGCGGCACTGGAAGTTCTGCGGCCAACTTCTTGAGCTTGTTCCGGCGCTTCGCCGTCATCGACACGTGTAACTTGGGAGAGCCAGTCGGATGCCCGAGTTCGTCGTGCTCCAGGCCCGTCACCACCGGATACTTACCGCTGACAATCCGGGTCCCCGGCGGAACGTGGCGGGTCACCCCGTCAGCCGCTTGAAGGTCATACGGTTTGTGGTCGGCGACCGGCGAAAGGTCGGGAGTGATATCCTGACAGACCGACTTCAAGTCGGGCTCGGAAAAGGCCTCAATGCGGGTCGCGATCCCTTGGTCCGTCAAGATGATCACCGGCGTGCTGTACTTGCGGGCGACATTGACTGCTTCGATCGCGGTGTAGAAGCAATCTTCGACTCCGCTCGGAGCGATGACTACCCGAGGACTATCTCCGTGCCCGCCGAAGCACGTAATGTTGAGGTCCGATTGCTCGACGTTCGTGGGCATTCCTGTGGAGGGCCCGCCGCGCTGCACATCGACCACGATCAAGGGCATTTCCGCCATGATCGCCCATCCGAGCGCTTCGGTTTTCAGGGAGATTCCGGGACCAGACGAACCCGTGACCGACACTCGGCCGCCATAGCTGCCGCCGAGTGCCATTGAGATCGAGGCAATCTCATCTTCGCATTGAACAAAGGTACCCCCGTACTTCGGCAATTCTCGGCGAAGCAGCTCCATGATATCCGACCAAGGCGTAATGGGATATCCGGCCCCAAATCTGACGCCAGCCGCGATCAAGCCGTAGGCCAACGCTTCATTGCCGTTCATGACCACCTGGTGGTCGCCCTTCAGCTCGGCGTGTTGGAACTGGTACGTACGAAGCAAGTCCTGCAACTGGTGGCTGTAGCCTGCCTCGAAGCAGGCGATGGCGTTCTGTAGCACCGTCGGGTCTTTCCCGCCGAACCGTTCATCGATGAGTTTCTTGAGCTTGGGGACATCAAGGTCGTAAATGCGCGCAAGCAGGCCTAATGCAAAGATGTTCTTTCCCTTGTCCCGACCGGTACCGCCAATCGCCTCGACCGTCTTTCCGGATATCGCCACTCCTACGTGGCGATAGTTGTTCAAATGGTCCTCTTTGGGGGTGACGTGATCCGAGTCATAAAGGACGACTCCGCCCAATTTCAGCGAATAGATATGCTCATCGTAGCTGTGCTGATAGAAAGCCAGGAGCATATCCGCCTCGTCGCCGGGCGAGAGCACTTCGCCTGAGCCGATTCGGACTTGGAAAATCGAAGGGCCGCCGGAGATCGTGGACGGAATCGTCATGAACGTCATGACCTCTTGTTCGCTTCGGCCGGCGAGGCGGGCCAAAAACCCACCAATCGCTTGAATGCCGTCTTGGGAATTACCGGCGATCCGGATGACTGCTTCGCTGATCCGGGTCAGCTTCGTTTGGCTGGCGGCCGAAGCCGGAGCCTCTGCAACTGCGCTCATGAGTTGTCTTTCGGATGAAAAATTGCCGCGTGTTCGCTCCAGAAAACCCTGGACGGACACGCGGTTGCTTCGTTCGAGTTCCACCCTAGCGAGAGGCCGGGACCCGTCAAGCAACCGGGCCATCAATTTGGATCAGGTTTTCCTCGGGAGCGACCACCTGAATTCGGGGAGGGCACGCTGGGATTAACGATTCAACGCGTACACCGAAGCATTGGTGGATCCGGCACTCAACGCGGCAGCGGAGTTTCCCAATCGGCGAGCGCGAAGGCCATGACCGCGAGCGCCGCCGTGCACCGGCCGAGATCAGCGGGAGCCACTTTGTCCACGGTGTCAGCTTCGGAGTGGTGGACCCACAGGTAGTTGTTCGGCTTCATCCGAAGCCCCAGCGCCGGCACGCCGCCTGCAATCAACGGCGTGAGGTCAGCGTCTTGACCACCCAACGTAAAGGCTCCGGCATCGAGGGTCTCCCCGAGAAACCCGAGAATCCCTCGAATAATTTCGCCGCCAGCGTCACTTCCAGTGAAGCCAAATCCCGCTGGAGGAAAAGTGCCATTGTCAGATTCGATTCCCGCAATGTGACGACCAAGTTCTTCACGATGCGTTTCCCGATAAGCCTTGGCGCCGGCGAGTCCCGACTCTTCGTTCGTCCACATCACTAGACGGACTGTGCGACGCGGACGGAGCTGCAGTTGCTTCATCAACCGCACCGCTTCCCATGCCGCGATGCAACCGCCCGCATCATCTTGAGCCCCTTGTCCTACATCCCACGAATCAATATGCCCGCCGACCACAACGATTTGCTCGGGCGTCTCGCGGCCGGACCAATCGGCCACGATATTGCGAGACAGCGCCTCAGGGGCGTTCCGGCCAGACAACTTTAACCAGAGCACCGGGGTCACACCCGCGGCCTGCCAGCGGGCGAGCAGTTCTACATCCTCTGGAGCCAAGGCCGCGTGGGGTAACTTCGGCAATGATCGGTCGTAATTCATCATCCCGGTGTGCGGGGTGCGTAGCGAAAATGGTGTCACACTCCGAATCAAGCTGGCGACGGCGCCCACCCTCGCGGCCTCAATAGCACCTTCCTTACGATAACGGACCGTCTCGCCGTAATTGGAAAAGGACTGGTTAAACACGACGATCCGGCCGCGGGCTTCGTCGCTGCGTTGGGTCAATTCCGCGAAGTTCGTCACGACCAGAACGGGTGCCGCGATTCCCTGCGCGGGCGTCGCCACGCTTCCACCGAGGCCCAATATCGAGAGGCGCTGAGAACGCGGCACTTGGACCTCACAGGCTTCATCGCCTCGTACCCAATGAGGAACCATCACCGGCTCACCGCGGACTTCGGAGAATCCGTCCGTCCGCAATTGTGTAAGAATCCAATCGATCGCGCTTTCCAGGTTGGTCGAGCCGCTCGGACGACTTCCAAACGTATCACACAGTTGGACGAGTCGTGAATAGCCGACCGAAGAGTTGGTGGCGGCGGAGACAAGTTGTGCGAGACGTTCCCGCAGTTCGGCCGGAAGGGCCGCTCCAGGTTTGGCGGGCGCGGGCGTTGCGGGTTTCTTCGAGTCGAGCTGACGTCGGCGAATGTTCCGCAGTTCCGCGGTCGTGCTGTAGCTCGCGAAGCCAAACGGCTTCGAAAGTTCGATGTCGCCTGGTCGCAGAGAGATCTTTTTTTCCCGAATGTCGACGTTGATCACTGAGTCGTCGTCGATCCACACCGACAAATTCTCGGCCGTCACCTTCACCCGAATCCGATACCACCGTCCGGCTTCGAAGCGCCGGTGCTGGGTCGTCTCGTTGTGGGCGGCGTCGTTGCCGTCAAGCGACGAAATCCCAATCACGCTGCCGCCCCACCCTCCGACAATGAGCGTTGCGAATGTGTCGTTTACTGGAAAGGTGAAGCCGCAAAAGAAGTCACTGCCCACGACTCGGCGAGCTTCGAGCTCCACTTCGTAGTCAATGCGCGGCGACGGGTTCGTGTAGTTAACGCCGGTGAGCAGACCCTGATTCAACACGATCGCCCCGTCTTCCACCTCGACCGCACCCGAGCCACCGAATTCGGCCTTGGTCCAGCCCTTGAGCGATTTCCCATCGAAAAGCGGCTGCCAATCTTGGGCCGCCAAACTGAGACCTAACCACAGACCCATCAGGGACGCACGAAGCATGGCTCAAGCTTGCCCAGGACCGTTCTCGGAGGCGATCCACTTTTCGAAAGCCCCACCGAGCATCCAGAGAGCCGTCGGCCGACGGTAGTCGCCGCCGCAAATTTGACCTCGCGATCTCAGGGCAGAAATTGACAGAAGTCGTCGGAATGGCGAACGGTCTCCGTGTTTTGCATTTGCAACAGTTAGATTCGTTTATTCGAAACCGGTTCGACGACTCACCAATCATCGCTGCCCACCTCTAGAACGGATTCAGCCTGAACTTTATCTGTCCCCCTTAGCCATGCCTGGAAAAACCGAGCCCCTGCGTCTCTTTCTGTCCGAACTGGCGAAGTATCCCCGACAAATGGGAACGGTGTGGCCCAGTTCCCCCGCCTTAGCCAGGGCGATGGCCCGGTGGCTTCCGGCCGCAAGCGACCAGTGGATTCTCGAACTCGGCCCCGGGACTGGAATCGTCACCGAACAGTTGTTGGCCGCTGGATTACCGGAACACCGCTTAGTGGCCGTGGAAAAGTCCCCGCGACTCGCCGGCTTCTTGCGGGATCGTTTTCCCCAAGCCTGCATCCTCTCCGGAGACGCACTTGAATTAGGAACGCTGCTCGAAGGCCGCAAAGTCGGCGCCGTTTTTTCCAGCTTGCCGCTTAAAGTCTTTTCCCCCGATCAGGTTCGCCGGCTGTCCCAGGAAATTCACCAGGCCTTGCTCCCGGATGGGCATTGGGTGCAATACAGTTACCAATTGGTGAACGGTCACTCTCCCGCTGCCTCGTTCCATGCGGTCGATTCGTCGATCGTCTGGAAGAACCTCCCGCCCGCCAAAGTCAGCGTGTACCGGCCCCATCCTCACGGGCGATCAGGGCCGGTGCGTCATCAGGCCTAACGGATCGCTACGAAGCTGGTCGATCCGTACCTTGGTGGCCCATCTAAAGCGGTAATCGGTCTTCAGATTCAGTTGCGAAGATCCTCCACTGCGGGATCCTCGGGAAAGGATCTCCACTTACCATGAACCATTCAAACGGTAGGGATGGCGCGTCGCGCCGTCCCCGGCCCAGGCGCAGCTCCGGGCCGGCCTTTCGCAATGACGCGTCGAATTCTTCCATCACGTCATTGCGAAAGACCGCGCCTTTGGCGCGAGGCCGCCGCAGCGCGGCAGCCCTATCCGGTTCATGGCTGCTATTAATGTCCGGATTTTGGAGAGCTTTGGCGCCCATGAACTCAAATCCACTACTTCTCCGTTTGGTCCTCGTAGTCCTCGCCTTCAGTCGTGCTTCGGCGGCGCCTAACGAGACCCCGGTGGAAACTCCCTCGCCCCACCGCCAGTTGCCCAAGGCCATGCACGGGACGATGGCTGAACTCCCGCGAATTACTGTCGGGCAAAACGACGGCGACCTCCGAGGATCCGACCACCGGACACTGCAAGCGGCAGTAGACTACATCGCGTCGCTCGGTGGGGGTGTGGTCGAAAT
>DLVS01000046.1 GCA_003445095.1 Verrucomicrobiales bacterium | reverse complement strand
TTCCACCGCGTCATCCCCGGCTTCATGGCGCAGACCGGCGATCCCACCGGCACCGGCATGGGCGGCTCGGGCAAGGGCAACGTCATGGCCGAGTTCAGCAAGGTGCCGTTCGTGCGCGGCACGGTCGGCGCCGCCCGGTCGCAGAACCCCAACAGCGCCGACAGCCAGTTCTTCATCTGCTTCGCCACCGCGCCTCATTTGGACGGCAAATACACGGTGTTTGCCAAAGTCATCCAAGGCATCGATGTCCTCGATAAGCTGGAGAAAGTGCCCCAGATAGGCAGCAAGCCGCAGAAGCCCGTTATTCTTGAGAGCGTCACCCTGATTCCTCGCTCGGAACTGAAGACTCCGGCGCAGTAATCCCCTTTCCATGAGTACTCCTACTTCCGACGAAGTCGCGATCATCAAAACGTCTCAAGGTGAGTTGGTCCTTGAGTTTTGGACTGATGTGGCGCCGCAAACCGTAGCCAATTTCAAGAAGCTGGCGAACCAAGGATTCTACGACGGGACCGCGTTCCATCGCATCGTCCGCGGCTTCATGATTCAGGGCGGCGATCCGCTCAGCAAAGATCAAAGCATGGAAAACCGTTGGGGCACTGGCGATCCGGGCTACAAAATCAAGGCTGAGTTCAATGCAAAGCCGCACCAGCGCGGCGTGATTTCGATGGCCCGCTCTTCAAATCCCGACTCGGCAGGTTGCCAATTCTTCATTTGCCTCGGGGACGCGGCGTTTCTTGATCGTCAGTACACCGCCTTCGGCCGACTGATTCGAGGGGACGAAAATCTCGGTCGCCTAGGCGACGTGGCCACGCGCGTCGCCAGTGGCGGCGAGAAGAGTCGTCCCGTGGAACGCCAGCACGTCGAAAGCATTCGCATTGTCGAGCGCGCCACCCTGGGTTGACCGGGAGCGTCTGGGCGGATGAGCGCAGCTCGGCGGGCTAATCCCCAACTCCAATATTGAGACCGCGGATTTCCCGGATGACACGGAGGGGAAATGAGTTCCAACGCTAACCTTATCAACGAATCGATCCGGAGTCTCACCGCCCCTAAGTACCTTCTTATCCGTGCCATCCGCGTTATCCGTGGTTCTCTTCTTCGGTATTCGGGCTAACGTGATTTCCCCTCGACTGCGTCCTCCGCATGCCACTTTCCGTCGCTGAGATTGCGCAAGCGCTAACCGCGCTGGGATGTCCCGCCGGCAAATGCGAAGAAATGGCGGCGCAACTCGACCGTCGAGCCCACCAACTTGCGACGACCAAGGATCGCACCTACGACGAGGCCTTGGCGCATCTCCTGAAGCTGATGGCCGCCGGTTGGGCCGCGCAGGCGGGTGCACCGGAAGCAAGCAAGACCGACTGAGTGGCGACCTGCTCGGTGTTTATCCTGGTCCATCCACGGTTCCGAGGTTGAACGTAGAGACCGGAGTTGAAGCAGGTGAACCACGGATAAAACCCGATGAACACGGATGAAGAACTTGGTTGGCCGTGTTTGGTAGGTTTGCAGCCCCTTCCACGTTCCCCTTATCCGTGTTCACCTGCGTTCATCCGTGGTTCTAACGGCAATTTCCTGGTTTGATACGTGGCCGTTTGGGTTGATTCGTGAATACTACGGTTCGCTGGCGCGGAGGCATCGCTCACTCCCCCGCGTTAATCTTCGTAAAGCGCGCCCAGCCATCACTGGTCCATTTCGAGGGCGCCAACATCGAAAAACCACTGCCGGTCGCGATCTCTCGCACCACCACCGAATCGCCCAGCGGGAAGAACTGCAGGGTGGCAGTCTGCTTACCCGATACCCCTTCTCCCACGACCTCCCCGTGCGTGCGGATGACGAGTCGGCCATCTTCGCTGGAGTAATCCCCATTCGCCTTGGTGAAGGATTTCGAGAGCAGGAGGATCGGCCCGTCGAAGATTTCGATTTGCATCACGCTGGGCGTCGCCTGGAGGGAGACCACTTGCGCCTTTGGCCAAACCGAGCGGAAGCCAAACAACAATTGGGTGAAGGACGCCTGACTCGGCTCCGCCCATTCTCCCTTTTCGCGATACCGGCCATTGAGCGCTGAAAAATCCACGACCGCAGTCTGCGGCAGCGGCGGCCAACGGCTCGGATACGGAACCACCCGGTCGGACGAGCATCCGGCCAGAAGGGCGAGAGCGGTCGCGAGCCACGCAAACGGTAGGGATGGTGCGCGGTGCCGTCCACGGTCCGGGCGCAGCTCCGGGCCGACCTTTCGCAATGACGCGTCAGATTCTTCCCTGGCGTCGCCGCGAATGACTTCGCTTGAGACGCGGGGCCTCCGCAGCGCGACAGCCCCATCCGGTTCAGCGCCTTCGTTCATGCCCGGATTTTAGAGGATAAGCCTCTCCCTGCGCGATGTCGTGACTTCTCTCACCACCACGCTTTTAGAGGCGACTACAGCGCCAATTGGTCTTCGGGCTTGGCTGGGCCCGGAGTGGCCTTGATGTCGAGATTCAAGACCACGTTATCGCGAATCAAGTCGTTGGGCATACCCGGGAAATTGATGTTGAAATCGCGCCGATTGATCGCGAACTCTGCTTTCAACGTAACCGCGTCCGGCGCCAGTTGAACGGTTGCGGGGAACGAAATGCTCTTGGTAACCCCGTGCAGATTTAGATTGCCGGTGACTTTGTGCTGCGCGCCTTCCGGTGCGACCGACGTGACGGTGAAGGTGGTGATCGGAAATTTTTCGACATCGAAGAAATCAGAACTCTTCAGGTGGCCCGCGAGTTTCTCGTTGTCGGCCCAGGTGGACTGCATGGCGATCTTCAGCTCAGGCGTGCCTGCCAGCTTACCGTCGGCGATGTGGAAATTGCCGGCAAAGTTTTTGAAACCGCCGTGGTGGCTGCCGGTGACCTTCGATCCAGTGAAACCAATCGTCGATCCCGCGCGAATCACGTATTCCTTTCCGGCCGCGGGTGAGCTCGGCGCGGCGGCCTTCGGGTCATTGGCGGCCGACTTATGAACTTGGTTGGCGGGGTCACCACAACCGGCCAGGAGGGCGACGAGTAAGGGGGCGAAAAATGAAAGGCGAATTGGTTTCATAGGAGCGCGAGACGGCGAAGCGTCGCGGTGTGCTAACTGATCACCGAACCCGACGCAAGGCGGGAACCCGAAGGATCACTGAAACGTGTTGTTTCGGTAGACTCGATTCGTTGCCACCTCCTCCATCTTGGCCGACACCCGCGAAATTTGCCCGCCCGGGACGTGGTTGGTTCCGGGCACGCAACGCGCAACCATGCTCGTGAGATCCTGATTGGCGTGGGGCGCCGTTTTCCTGTCTCGTTGCGGCGAGTGATTAAGAGCGATCGTATGAGGACTTACTTTATCTGCGCCCGCTGGTTTGGGTTGCTGGCGGCAGTTGCTTGGGTTGCGCCGAGTGCTCAGGCGGGGCTGGAGATCCAATTCGACTATCGTTACGACTCGAGAGGGTTCTTTTCGGGGCTGAATATGGGACGCCGACAGGTCCTGGAAGCTGCCGCCTCAGCGATCGAAGCACGGATTGCCAGCACACCGCCCGCGATTCGGCCGGCGGGAATTAACACTTGGACGCTGTCGTTCCCGAATCCCAATAACGGGAGCAACGTCAGCCTGCGAGATTTGAACGTCCCGGCGGGAGTCATGATGGTTTTCGTGGGGGCTCGGCAACTCTCCGGCGGATTCATCGGCTATTCCGAATATAACTACACGTATTTCGGTGATTCCAGTTGGGTCCAACTTTTCGATGGCAAGGACAACGCAGATGGCTTCAGCCCTTTCGGGGGCGCCATCGCTTTCGACGTGGACACTCCCTGGTATTTCGACTCGACGCCGGAGACGCTGGAGCCGTTTCCCGGTGAATACGACTTCTACTCGCTCGCCCTCCACGAGCTGGGTCATCTTTTGGGGATTACTGCCGGCGCGCGGGCGTTTGAAGCGCTGAGCGATTCCGGAGAATTTTATGGTAACCAGGCGCAGGCGGCGTTCGGTGGACCGGTCCCACTTTCACCGGACGGCAACCATTGGCGCCAAGATGTGACGTATGCCGGGACTACTGCTTCGATGGCACCGACGTTTTTCTTCGGTCAACGGAGGCCATTTTCGGAACTCGATTTCGCAGCGCTTGCCGACATCGGCTATGTGCTGAGACCACCGATTGAGCCGTTGTTGATGATTGGCGTGGTGGTTGAAGGCTCCCAGGTCACGGTCACCTGGCAGGGGGGCGCGCCGCCCTTTGAGCTGCAAACGTCTCCCGATATGAGTGACGGCTCCTGGAAGACCGTCGGCTCGATCACGAACGAGCGCAGCCAGACGGTGGAAGCAACCACGGCCACAGGATTCTTTCGTGTCGAAGAAGTGCCCTGAGCGAGGGGAGCTGGCAGAACGGTTGGCCGGGGTTCACTTAGCCAGAACCTGATTCGGTTCAACCCGGAAACCGCTTCGGCTTATTTTTGCCCATTCGTGGTTCTTCCGGTCTTCCTCCCGAATAGGGCCTATACCCGAGTCGCTCGCACCGACAGCGGCCAACGGATCGTCCGAGGCAAGTTGGGATCACCCCAGACTTTGGCCATTGCTGCCGCGAGCGGTTCCAAGGGATTGCGGCCGGTGGATTTCACATACCGGTTGGTGGCCGACCAGGTGCTGAAGTACCCAAGCAGTTCTTCCAAGGTCCAGCTTGCCTCCATGTGGAACGCCGGCAACGGCAGATCTGCGAACGGGAATCGAATCGTCCG
>DLVS01000521.1 GCA_003445095.1 Verrucomicrobiales bacterium | reverse complement strand
ATCTCCACGGAGTGCCGGACGATGTTCGCGACATTATCGGCGGTGCCAAAGTTTCGGCCGGCCCGGTAGAAGAAGAGAATCTCCAACACCACCACGAGGAGCAGCATGCTTTCGTGACGGAGCAGAAGCGATCTCCATGATTGGGGCGGCGATTCGCGAGTAAAGTTCATGTTCGGGTCTCTAATTTCGCTCGCGCCGACTTCTCAACCCATCGGCCACGACCGCGAGCAAGATGATTCCGCCTTGGATGGCCTTTTCCCAATAAGGCTTTACCCCGGCGTAAGTGAGGGCCGGACCGATGCACACCAAGAGCAACAACCCAACGGCCATGCCCCATAAGCGGCCGCGTCCCCCCGACACCGCAACACCACCCACCACCGCCGCGGCGATGACCTCGAGTTCAAGCCCTCGTCCGCTGCTGGGATCGACTTGCGGCGATTGCACCAGGTTCAAAACCGCCGAGAGCCCAGCCAGGAGGCCCATCCCAACGAAGACCAAGAAGGTTACTCGTTGGGGACGAAGCCCAGCCAATCGCGCTGCCTCGGCGTCGGAACCCACCGCGTAGACGTATCGGCCCGCGGACAGGTGTTTCGTCGCCCACGCCAGCAGAACCAGCAGCCCGAGCGACGTTCCGCACACGGCCAGTTGACCGACGGTCATCGTTAACCCGAACCACTGGACGCCATCGGGTAGATTGATGAAGACCCCTTGTTGCTGCAGCCGCAGTGCCTCGCGCCAGGTCACCATCGTCGCGAGCGTCACCACGATGCTCGGCAGCCGGAGTCCGGCGACCAAAACTCCGTTAAGCATTCCGCCGATAGCGCCCAGTCCCAATGCGACTAAGAAGACAGCCGGCAACGGATACTTGGCCTCCGCCACGAGACCGGCGCAGGTACCGCAGACGGCGAACAAGGACCCGATCGAGATATCAATTTGGCGAGCGATCAGGACCAACGAGATGCCGCAAGCAAGCACGAGCTTCGGGGCCGCGGCGGTGAGTCGGGACAGCAAGGGCTGCGGCTCGAAAAAATTGGGCGCGAAAACGGCCATCAGAATCAGCAACACCAACAAGGTGGCGGCCACCGACAGTTCGCGAAAATAGGCCTTCATTGGGCGTCACCCAACGACAGGCCCAACGCCGCGCCCATAACGGCGTGCGCGTCACTCGATCCCGGCAGTACGGTGACAATGGTTCCGCCGCGCATGACCGCGATGCGGTCGCTCATGCCAAGAATCTCGGGCAGGTCGCTGGAAATCATCAGCACGGCCATCCCATCGTTGGTGAGTCCGCGGATGATTTTATGGATTTCACTTTTGGCGCCGACATCGACGCCTTGGGTCGGCTCGTCGAGGATGAGCAAGCGTGGTTTGGTGGCGAGCCACCGGCCCAGTGCCACCTTCTGCTGGTTACCCCCGGACAGCGACCCACCCGGAGCATTTGGACCACTGGCTTTCACCGCCAGCTCGCGCAGGCACTCGAGTGCGACCGAACGTTCCGCGCCGAGCCGAAGCCACGTTCCCGGAAACAGCCGGCGATGAATCGCCATTGTGAGGTTGTGAGCGATCGGCATTTCGAGAATGACCCCATGGCGTCTTCGGTCCTCCGGGACGTAGGCGATCCCGCGAGAAATGGCTGCTTCTGGAGAGGAGATTTTCACCTCTTCTCCGAAGAGGCTTAACTGGCCGGAGTTGGCGGGGGTCAGTCCGAAGAGGATTCGCGCAAGTTCAGTGCGACCAGCGCCCACCAATCCAAATAGACCGACCACCTCACCAACCCGGACGTCGAGACTGACGTTCGTGACTCCGCTCGCAGTGCAGCCGATGCGGTCAAGAGAGAGCGCAACCGCTCCCGGCTCGCTCTCTGACGCCGGATAAATGTGCGATACTTCGCGACCAACCATCAGTTTGATCAGCTCGGATTCCGTCAGACCAGGCAACGCCGGAGGGCAACTACCGCGCGTGGGCAGCTCCGTTCCGGCAGAGTCAGACGATGTTGAATCTGCCCGCGCTAGCAAGTTCGCCTTATCGCAGGCCGAGTTGTGTGTGCCACTCGAATCGGCAGCCGCCGAGTTTCTCATAGTCGGGTCTCGAATCGTACGGGTTCCCACGCTCTCACCATCGCGTAGTACGGTAACCCGGTCCGCTAAATCAAAAATCTCCTCGAGGCGATGCGAAATATAAACCAAGCCCACGCCGTTTTGACGAAGTTCGCGCACAACGCCGAACAGCAATTCTTGCTCGTTCTGGGTTAGGGAAGCCGTGGGTTCATCCATGATCACGATCCGCGCGCCGGCGCCAAGCGCGCCGGCGATCTCGACGAGCTGCTGTTCTGGCATGGATAGCGAGCGAACTTCCGCATCGGGTGAAATGTTGGCTCCTAGGCGCCGCAGTAAGGTATTCGCCACCTGACGCCGGCCCGCCCAGTCCACTCGAGCCGAAGGACGGACTGGCTCAAGTCGGAGTCCAATGTTCTCGGCGACGGTGAGATCGGGGAACAGCGCGGGTTGCTGGTAGATGCAAGCGATCCCGAGCTTGTGAGCCGCGGCGGGATTGAGGTGAGTGACCCGTACGCCGTTGACGTCAATCGTTCCGCTGTCCGGCTGGTGCGCGCCGGTAATGATTTTAATGAGGGTGGATTTGCCCGCGCCATTTTCGCCGAGCAACGCATGCACCTCGCCCGCCCGGAGGTCGAACGACACGCCCTTCAGCGCCCGGACCGCCCCGAATGATTTGGCGACGGAAGTGAGTTGGAGGAGAGGTTTCAAACCGCTAATCTCCGCTGATCTTCGCTAATCATTCTGTTTGATGAGCTCCGAGAGAATGAAGCGTTTCCATTCCAAAGTTCCCTTATGGCCAAAATTGATGAGGTATCCGACGGGTTGCTTGGAAAGGCGCATGTAGTTGACAACTTGGGCCTCGTGCTCGGCCACCAGCTGGCTGACAGCCTTCAACTCAACAACCAGACAATTGAAGGCGAACAGGTCTGGGACATAACGCTTCTTCAGCTCTCGCCCTTTGTAAAAACAGGCGAGCTCCTGTTTTGACCGAAACGGGATCCTGCGCAGCTCAAGCTCGATCTCCATGCACTCCTGATAAATTTCCTCAGCCAGGCCGTAGCCCTGCTCATTATAAATCTCGAACGCCGCGCCCATCAGCTTGTAGCCTTCGTCTTTGTAAACATCCGTTCTCATGAATACCGGGTTCTAACGCCTGGTTTGGGCTGAACATTCGCAAACACACCAGCCCATCTGCAGTTCCCATCATTCATTAGCGAAGATCAGCGAGGATTAGCGGTTAAACCGGATCTTCCTCTCATAGTTCTTCACCTCCGCCAACCACGCTTCACCCACCGGCACGTCTTTTCGCTCGCAGTAGAAATCCCACACCGCCCCGAACGGCAACGCGCGGGCTTCTTCTTGCAATGCCAGCCGCGCGGTATTGTCGCCGGCGAGTTCCGCGGTGTGGATGCCGGGCGGTTCGAGCAGTGCAACCAACAGCGCACGAAGCAGGTTCCGTGTGCCAATCACCCACGCGGCGATGCGATTGATGCTGGCGTCGAAATAGTCGAGACCCAGGTGAATGCGATCCGTTTGCCCGGTGGCAATCACTTCGCGGGCGATGGCTTGGAGGTCATCCGTGAAGGTGACCACGTGATCGCTGTCCCAGCGCACGCCGCGACTCACATGTAACACAATTTCCGGCAGGTAGAGGAGAACGCTGGAGATTTTGTCGGCCACGCTCTCCGTGGGATGAAAGTGGCCGGAATCGAGACAAAGGAGCTTTTGCCGCGTGATGGCGTACCCGAGGTAGAATTCGTGCGAGCCCACGGTGCAGCTCTCAGCCCCAATCCCGAAGAGCTTTGGCTCCACGGCGTCGAGGTTGTATCTGAGCGACTCTTTGAAGATTTCGTCCAAGGATTCGGCCAATCGTTCGCGCGGAGCCCGGCGATCCGCGGGTGTGTCTTTAAAGCCATCGGGAATCCAGAGGTTGGTGACGCAGGGGTTGATCAGCGCTTTCCCGATGGCCGAACCGATGTGCCGGCTGGCGATGCAGTGATCGATCCAAAACTTGCGGATCCGTTTGTTAGGATGGCTGAGGGTAAAACCGTCCGCGGCCTTTGCGTGGGCGAAGCACGTCGGATTAAAATCCAGGCCGAGTCCTTGTTCGTGCGCCCAGGTCACCCAGTGGTAGAAGTGTTCCGTTTCAATTTCGTCACGATCCACCTTCTTGCCCTCGAATTCGCCATACATCGCGTGGAGGCTCAGGCGGTGCTTGCCGGGAATTAGGGACAGCGCCTTTTCCAAGTCCATTCTCAGCTCCGCGGGGTTCCGTGCTTTGCCCGGGTAGTTGCCAGTGACGGCGAGCCCACCACCGACCGCGCCGGCGAAGTTTTCAAAACCAGTAAGATCGTCCCCTTGCCAGCATTGGAGCGACACGGGTATTCGAGCCAGTTTCGCCAGCGCACGATCCACGTTGACGTCTAGCGCCGCATACCGTTCGCGCGCGAGCCCGAAGGCACGCCCAACGGAGGATCTTCGGAGGTTCCGAGGACGTCTAGACGCGGGCACGCCCCAAGAGTGCCGTGGAATGGGCATGGGGCTCAAGTCACACGGCGGAGCGCCTCGTCCGCTGACTGAGAATTCTCTACATGCTGGCAGGCGCTCCCCACCTTCCGCCCGATGATGAAGCCAACTTTGGAATGCCGTTGGGCGGACCGGTCAGCAACCATCGCTGTAAGGCAAAGCGCCAAACAGGCCGAGGTTTCGAATAATCCGAATTGACACCCTTCTCAATCTCGACTGGCCTAGGTGCAGTGAACCTTACCCTCCAATACTCATGCGCACTCAACCCTGCCATCTCTCCTCGCGACTACCCTCCTACAATAAACTAGTCTGCCTTCCCCAACACCTCGGACTGACGGTCTCAATCGGGCTGATCGGAGTAGCTCAACTCCACGCCCAGCTTGCCCAGCAAGCTCAACCCGCGTCCGAAGCCCGCGCGGAAGTAGTGCCCGTGGTCCTGGAACGCGGAGCCGACTATCGAGTCGTCGAATGGGTTCAAGCCGCCACGGATGAAGCCGGTGACCCGATAACCGCGACCAATCAGTTCACGATGGTCGCCTCGGGACTTCATTATTTGGATTCCGAAGGTCAGTGGCGTGAGACCGTGTCCGAATTCGTACCGGTCGAGAATGGGTTTGTCGCGGCGCGCGGACCGCACCAGGTCGCCTTGTCGAGCGATATCGCCACGCCGGGCGCGGTGACCGTGGTCACGGCGGAAGGCCAAACGCTCACAAGTAATCCGACGCTGCTGGCCTACGTGGATCGCGCCACCGGTCAGAGCGTCCACTTGGCAGCGCTCAAGTCATCCCGGGGCGAGCAAGTGGAGGCTGGAACGATCCTGTATGCAGATGCGTTTGATTTGGTGTCGGCTTCGGTTCGGGCGGTGTACCGTGCGAGCGGCTTCGAATGTGACGTCATCTTGCACCGCCAATTGCCTGATCCGGCACAGTTTGGTTTGAATCCGGAAACGACCGACTTGGCCGTGTACAGTGAGTTCTTTGGCACGCAACCCTCGGCCGCGGTGGCGCGCGAAGTACCAGTGGGGACCGAAGAAAAGGCGGTGGACAC
>DLVS01000041.1 GCA_003445095.1 Verrucomicrobiales bacterium | reverse complement strand
ATCGCGGCTGGCGAGAACCAAACTCTAGCGCTTAAGGCCGACGGCTCGTTAGTGGCCTGGGGATTTCCTCCGGACACGCCCATCGGATTTAAGGGGTTGACCGGGATTGCTGCAGGTATGGGACATAACGTTGCCTTGAGGAGTGACGGCACGGTCGCTCAATGGGGCGACGAATTCTATCGACCAATCCCGATACCTTGGGGATTGCGGAACGTCATCGCAGTGTTTGAGGGTAGATTCCAGAGCTTTGCCATCAGGAAAATAGTCGATTCCGCGGCGACCAAGCCGATTACAGTTAGCCCCAAGCGGGTTAGCGTATCTGCTTCGCTGCCGGTTGGTCGGAAGTATCAATTGGAATCTTCATTCGATGGACAGAAATGGATACCCATTGGCGCTGAGTTTTACGCATCAGATCCGATCCGGGAATGGGAGTTGGATGCCACTGGATCAGGATCTCGAGTGAAAATGATCGATCGGGGCCCGGTGATTGGCTTGGGATATTATGATCCGTATCCGAGGAGTGAGTTCTGGAAACGACCCGCTGCCGCAGGCCGACGTGATATTGTCAGTATTGCCGCAGGCCCTGATCACAATCTGGCGGTGACCGCCGCCGGACGAGTGATTGCTTGGGGTTGGAACTACAACGGACAGGCAGAGGTGCCTGCAAACCTCACGGACGTCAAAATGGTTGCGGGTGGTCTAGAGCATAGCCTCGCGCTAAAGAACGACGGAACAGTTGTTGCGTGGGGTGGGAATTCGCCTAGGGAGGTTCCCTACGGACTCAAAAATGTGGCCGCCATTGCTGCTGGTACATTCCACAGTTTGGCTCTCAAGACTGATGGGTCTGTCATTAGTTGGGGAGACAACAGTTTTGGTCAACTCAGCGTTCCTGAATTGAAGGGACGGGTTGTAGCTTTTGGAGGCGGAGCGAGTCACTCCGTGTTGTTGCTTAACGACGGCACAGTTCGAGCGATTGGAGACAATCGTGTCGGTCAAACGGACGTTCCGGAAGGATTGGGCGGCTTGGTGGCAATCGCAGTTGGGTCCTACCATACCCTGGGCCTCCGCCCGGACGGAGAGGTTGTTGCGTGGGGCTACAATGGGTGGGGAGCAACCAATGTCCCGCCGGGACTTCGCGCTGTCTCTATCGCCGCAGGGGGTGACTATAGCGCAGCGCTGACGAAAGAGGGAACGATAGTTAGCTGGGGGCAGGGACGATTTCGCGAAACGGACTTGCGCTCGGAAATTGCAGACATAGTGCAGATTGCCGGAGGAGTTCGACACTTGCTGGTTCTGCAGAAGCCACCCCCGCTCCAGGCGGCGGCTCGGGCGGTGGTGGCGGGCGGACGCCTGACTCGAGTTGAGGTGACCAACCCAGGATATGGCTACCTACAGTCTCCATCGGTGGCGATCTCGGGGGGTGGTGGGCAAGGAGCCGAAGTCCACGCAGCCGTGGTCGACGGAATCATCCAACGAGTCAACGTCAAGCACCCTGGCGAGGGCTACCAGGCGGAACCAAACCTTCTGATTGCTTCCCCAGGCGGGCTGCCATCTGTTAGAACGGACCTCAATATGATTCAGGTCGTCCTTCCCATTCATGAGATCGGCGAGTATCAGCTCGAAGCCTCGTCCGACTTTATCAACTGGGTGCAGGGAAGCATCCCGTTTGAGGCAGCGGTCGGCCAATATGCTTGCGACCTGAGCGTTGGGCAGGACATCCGCCTTTTTCGTTTGAAGAGGTTGCGTTGAGGGGATGATGGAGCTAGCCCGCTCCGTCCGGTCTATCTTGTTCCTTGCGCTTGGTGGGATTACCATTCCTAAGCCCAGAGGCTAGACCAAGCCCCATTTGTGATTCGACCGTGCTTCAGCTCCGATCGCCCTCCGGCATTTATCCTGTCCCTCTCCGGCCATGGGTGTCGTCGTAACAAATAGAAACATCTGTGAGTCTCACTGCGCCTGCACGCTTGCCGATGCGGTTCGGACGCCGTCGAAGCGAAAGCCATACCGAAAACCTCGGAGTGACAGCTCGCCACTTGTGCCCGAACTGCGGATCGAAGCGAAGTGCCCCCGAGGTCGGCAACCGCGTCTCGGTCAACTCCGGCGTCAACGGCGTGTCGTTAACGCGAAGGCAGCCGTCAAATGCGCGCCCGACCTGAAACGAAGCATCCGGAGGAAAGAACACGAATAAGACGGACGGCACTTCCGGAGGTGTCTCATCAAGATAGTAAGCGAAGCCCAACTGGTCAAAGACACGGATGCGGCGCACTCCACCGGCATGCAACGGAATCTGAATCTCGCGACAGGATGCGCCAAGCGCTGCGTCCAAAGCTTGGGAAGTCGGAGGAATCAAATCTCCTCCGATTCTCAGTCCGTCTGTTGTGATTTCGGCTTCCACGGCTGACGTGTGCGAATGACGGCTACGTCGCTGCTCAGTGACGCGCCGCCAATCAGGCCCGAAATGGAAACGGCGCGCAATCGGCGCGTTCACTGCAGCAGCCTGGTTCGGCCACAATTTCACGCACCCTCCTCCAAAACATTGGGCGAGCAGGTCAGCTCACGAACGCCGTGATCGGTGTGCATGCGAATGGTCACCAAATGAGGATCTATCTCCGAAATCTCGACGCGCTGGATAACTGGCTCACCGGCACCGCGTCCTTCATCGACAAGATACCGGCGGCACAACTGAAAGATGAATCTACGTCGTGGAAAATCGGAACCTCCCTCGGGTATCGGGTAGCTCACATCGAAGACCATCCTGTGTCGATCCTCGGTCACGCGAACGATGCGTGCGCCCTCTAATTTGATATTGGATACGGTGGCGCGCATGTGGCCGAACTATTAGTGCGCATAACCGGGATCGGCATGGCACGCTGGGGATGTCCATCCAGAACAGGCCTTTGGAACAGCCCGAGGGGTTCGCACTTCGGCATAGCACAACCCGCTCCAGAGCCGGTAACCAGGGTTTCGCCGTCCTCAGCGGCCTATTTCGGAACCCTGCGGCATGGCACCGTTCGCTGCTCGATGGCCCGCAATGACTTTCAAAGCGTGAACCCGGAACCCCGGTGGCCTAATTCGCTCAGCAAGCCAAGGAAGCTGCGGGCAAAGCGTCGGACGCAGCCACCCAAGCCGCCGGCAACGCGTTGGCGAAATGACGGGCATTGGGGATTCAGTCCGAACGCCGACGCGGGTCAATTCAAGGGATTGGATTTGGATCAAGTCACCGAGGATGGTGTGCGAGCAGTTCATCAATAAGACAGCTTCAGCGTGGGATCACCGCAGACGATGTTGCGATAGGGGG
>DLVS01000057.1 GCA_003445095.1 Verrucomicrobiales bacterium | reverse complement strand
GTGCAACAAAAGGTTGTCGGGAGGTCCGTGCCCGACGTTCCAAAAAATCCACCCCCGGAGTACCCATCAAGGCAGCGTAAATAGCCTCCATAGAACAAGCGCACTCTTTTGAAATTCATCGGGGGGTTCCCTGGTTTTGGCCTGCTGTCGGCGCCGGCGAGAATCCAAAACCCCCAACGATTCTTCTCTTTGCCGAGTTTTCAGTAATGGTGAGCGTAATGGGATAGGTGAAGTCGCAGCCGACCGTTCAAGGGCCCGGATCACGCTTCCTGACGCAGAATCTCCAACGGCGGTTGGTCGGCGATGCCGCGGCTCGTGAGCAGCCCGACCACCACCGTCAGGAGCGTGACCGTCATGACGGCGATCAGCAAAGGCGCCAGCGAGACCGAATACGAGGCTTCGAAGGCGAACCGAGCCAGCGCCCAGCTTGACACCACGGACAACGCGACGGCGGTCACCGAAGCGAGCAGTCCCAAGGTCGCATATTCCGCCAACAGAATCCGGCGAATTTGACCCCGACTCGCCCCGAGTGTGCGCAACAGAATGCTCTCCTGAACTCGTTGCCATCGCCCCGTCACCACCGCACCCGCTAACACGATCAAACCCGTCACCACGGTGAACAGGGCCATGAATCGAATCACGAACCCCACCTTGGTCAGCACGCCATCCAGCGTTTTGAGCACCAGAGTGAGATCAATCGCGCTGACGTTGGGGAAAGCCGTCACCAGGGTGCGCTGCATGCGGGCCGACTCGTCGGCGTCGCTCACGCGGGTCGCAAGGACCCACATCGCCGGCGCGGCTTCGAGCGATCCTTCCGGGAACACGACGAAGAAATTCGGCCGCACTTGTCGCCAATCCACCTCGCGCACACTGGCCACATAGGTCACCAACGGGACGCCTTGAATGTCCCAGATCAATTCGTCACCGACCCGCACTTTCATATCTTTGGCAATCCCTTCCTCGACGGAGACGGGATAACTCGGTTCGCTATTGGTCGTCTGTCGAATTGCCGACGGGAGTCGTTCCACCGACGGAATGAAGACACCCGCGCGTACAGTCTCGGACTCGTTGAGATTGGTGCGCCAGGTGGAACGGAATTCGCGACGGAGAATCCAATCCGGAATGCCAGCCGGCTTATTGGTTGCCAATTGATCGACGGGAACGCCCTTCACTCGCGAAAGGCGCATCGTGACGATCGGCGCGGAATCGAGCACGGGCAGTTGTTGTTGCTGGAGCAACGCGATGACGCCTTCGCGTTGATCGGGCTGGATATCGAAGAGGATCGCATTCGGTCGGCCAGCTTCTGCTTCGGGGAACAATTGCCGCAGGAGAACGTCACGGGTGAGTTGCAGCGTGAGCATTAGAAATGTGCCTAGCCCGATGGCGACCAACAGCAGGGTAGTCCGGTTGTGCGGGCGATGGAGGCTGGCGAGCCCTTGACGCCAAGCGAACGGCAACCCCCGCGGAACCAGGCGGCGCGCCAGCCACATCGTGACGTGGCCTGCCGCGGCAAGCAGTGCGAACGCGACCACGAGGCCAGCGGCGAATCCAAGACCCTCCTGCCAGCGGCGGGTCTGCCAAATGGCGAAAGCGGCGATACCCACCACGATCACCCCGGCCACGAGCCAGCGCAGCGGGTCGCGCTCTGATCTGGATTCGTACGCCGCCCGGATGGCTGCCAACGGCGACACGCGACGCACCTCTAACAACGGCAACAAGGCAAACAGGAAACAAATCGCAAAGCCCATCACCGCCGCTCCCACCGCGCCAATCCAATCGAAATGAGCTTCGAACGTGAAAGGAAGAAACCCGCGAACCAAGTTCGGCAATTGGCTGGCGGCGAAGCCTCCCAGGATGAGCCCACCCACCGTCCCAACCGCTCCCAGGGCCAGACCTTGGACCAGATACACTCCAAACGTTTGAGCCAGCGAGGCGCCGAGACACCGGAGCACGGCGACGTTGGCGAGGCGTTGTCGAACGTGGACTTGGATTGCACTCGCGATTCCTACCGCGCCGAGAATCAAGGCAACCAGGGCCACCAAATTCAAGAAACGGTAGAGATTGGCGAGCGAGTTACCTAAGTCGCGCTGGCGTTCTTGGATCGTGTCACTCTGCAACCGGAGTTCCTTGAAGTTTGCTTCTTCAGCTTTGACCAGTTGATCCACGTCGATCGCCGGATCGAGTCGAAAAAACCTTTTGTGGCGCGCGAGGCTGCCAGGTCTCAGGAGATCCGTTTTCGGCAAATCCTGCGCCGCCAAATAAACGCGCGGCGCGAGGGTGGCAAAAGCGACCGTGTCACCGGGGACGCGCAAAAGGCTGCCGCGAATGGGGAAGGTGGCGTTGCCCAATCGAATCAGGTCGCCGCGCCGCGCCGCGAACTGTTGGAGGATGCTCTCCTCCACCAGCACGCCACCTCCTTGCTGAAGCATGTCCGCCGCTTCGGGCGGATCGGTTTCGATGCGTCCGTAGAAAGGAAAGGCACCGTCCAACGCACGCGCGTTCACCAGTCGCGTTCCGTTGGTCAACACCAGCATCGTTGAAAAACTCGTCTCGCTCGCTTGCTCACCGCCGAGGCGGGCAAAAAGCTCGTTTGCCTGGGGACTGAACGGCTGGCGTGACACCAGCACGAGATCGGCTCCCAACAACGCCTTGGCCTGCTCTTTGATGGCCTGCTGCAGGTTGCGCCCGAGTGACCCGATCGCCACCAACGCCGCGATCCCTAAAGAAATGCTGGAAGAGAAAAGCAGCAAACGGCGCCGCGACGAACGCGAATCGCGCCACGCCATTCGCCAGGTCCACGGAGAAAGAAGTACGGTAACTCCACGCACGCGGGGGACCATAAGCTTGGAAGTACAACCCGCCACTGAGCCACGTGGTAGGGCTGCGTTCCACCGCGGCCCCATTTCGGTTCCGGTGGGCGTGTGAATACCGCGACGGGGAACGCGGCAAGCAATGGGCGTGTGGGGTTGCCCTTGATTCCCCTGTGGCGTCTTCTCCTGCGCCGCGGATCTAGATGGGGGC
>DLVS01000589.1 GCA_003445095.1 Verrucomicrobiales bacterium | reverse complement strand
TGCGGGCGCCCGCGCCACTTTCTCGGTCGCCGCGACGGGCAGCAGCCGGTTTTCATATCAATGGCAAGAAGCCGGCGCGAACCTTCCGGGCGAAACCAACTCGTCGCTGGTCTTAAGTAACGTGGAGTCGCCGAACGCCGGCAACTATCGGGCGATCGTGGCGGATTCGGCGGGTTTCGCCACGAGCGCCGTGGTCACCTTGACTGTCCTGCTGCCTGTGCCCGGCAGTCACGAGCAATGGATCGTGGCGGCGGCCCCGAAGGCCTTCTGGCGCTTCAACGAGGCGAACGGCACCACCGCGTTCGATTACTATGGCGGCCACGACGCCATCTACGTGGGCGGCGCGGTCCCCGCGTCAGTAGCCCCGCGCCCGCCACAACTGCCCGGCTTCGAACCGGACAATCGCGCCGCACAGTTCAATGGCTCGACCGCGTACATCAATGGCCCGATCGGATTCCTTAACAGTGTGTCGAACTTCACAATGATTGGCTGGATTCGCCGTACCGCCGATCAAGCGGACCGCGCCGGTCTTTTTGGGCAGAACGACTTCGTAGAATTCGGTTAAATCAACAATAACACGCTCGAGGTGTGGACGGATGGCGGCCTGGACATCACTCCCAATTCCATTCCAAACGGCGAATGGGCGCAAGTGGCCGTCGTCGGCGAGAGTTCCTCCGGTTCACTGCGCCTGCACACCAACGGCGTGCTCGCCGGCTCGCGAGCGCATTCACTCCCTGGGCCGAATGCCTTTCCATTCAACATTGGCGGTGGTGGAATTTTCGACGCCATCGGCGAGAACGGCAATTACTTCAACGGCCAGATCGACGAATTGGCCGTGTTCGACAAAGCGCTCTCCGGCGAAGACATCGATCGCCTGTATCTGATTGCTAAGGGCGAGTTGCCGATCTCGCTCTCGGTCACCCGACAAGGCAGCCAGGTCGTATTGTCGTGGCCGGCAACGGCCGTGATCTTCCGGTTGCAAAGTGCGAACGCGCTGCCGGCCGGTAACACCTGGACCACCGTTCCTGGCACACCCGTTCTAAGCGGAGGCCTGTACCGGATCACCAGTTCGGTTTCCGGCGCACAGATGTATTATCGGCTGATCAATCCTTGAACATGACGTATCCGCGTTGAATTGGACGAAGCCGCCAGGCGAATATTGTCATGCACCTTCCGAAACAATTCGCGCTGCTGCCCGAGCTTTTCGTCCAACGACCGTCAGTCTTGGCGGAGGAAAAAATAACCGCTTCCACCTAATCTGCGGTGATGAGATCGCTCACCGTCCAATTCATCCTCCGCAAAACATTCCCCACTGCGACGCGGCTGCATTGACCGAGGTCATGTTGCAGATGCAACAAAAGGTTGTCCTGGGTCAGGTGCGGTTGAACGTGCGTCCGCCTTTGCGATGCGTTGGCGTGACGAGAAGTTGCCGGATGGCTCTATGCTTCGCTTGATTTCAATTGGCAGATGTCAGATGCCCGATTTCCAAGCCGCCATGTCGGTTGCCCAAATAGTCGGACGGCAGTTTCCGGCCGGGCAGCAGCGGGTTGTTCGTCACTCCGTCCAGCCTCGTCTCCCGCTCCGTCGCCGCGAATCTGCTGTCCCTCCATTAGCGGATCGGGGGGCAGCAAGCGTACGCGCGGCGCCGTTCGGAGGCGCTGCTTGATATGGGCAGCCAGCCGTGAGAATATGGGTCGCCATACGATGAAGACGACCATCGAAATTGCCGACGATCTTTTCGAGCGCGCCCAACGAGTCGCGCGGAGAGAGAAGACGACCTTCCGTTCCTTGACCGAGCAAGGACTGCGGCTGGTGTTGAAAGAAAAGCAAGCCACGCCCGCCAAATGGAAATGGAAGCCCGTGACTTTCAAAGGCCGCGGCCTGACCGACGAATTCAAGAACGCAGGCTGGGACAAGATCCGTGACGAAATCTATCGGGGCCACGGCGCATGATCGCTGTTGACACCAATCTCCTTGTTTATGCCTACCGGGAGGATTCGGAATTTCATTCCAGCGCCACAGAGAATCTCCGCCCGGTGTTGGAAGGCTCTGCCCCCTGGGCCCTACCCTGGCCGTGCGTTCACGAGTTCATTGGCGTGGTCACGAACAGCAAAATTTATAAGCCTGCTTCCCCATTGCCGAATGCCATCGCCTTTCTGGAATCGCTGTTCGGTTCGCCGCAACTGCACCTGCTGTCCGAAAGCCCCGGCTACTTCGAGAAACTCCGCAGCATTGCACAAGCTGCGAAGATTTTCGGCCCACGCATTCACGACGCGCGCATTGCGGCTTTGTGCCTGCATCACGGCGTGAGTGAACTCTGGTCGGCGGACCGCGACTTCTCCGCCTTTCCGCAACTCAAGGTGCGCAATCCCTTGGTGGAAAAGTGACGCCGTCCGACGTGCTCGTCCACGCCACCAGCCTTCGCTGGGCCGTAGCTGGTGAAGATACCTCTGCGTTCGAGCTTCGGCTTGGCAGAGGCCAGCGAAATCACCATCGGCCGTAAACCGGGTATCGACACGACGAAGGAGTGGCCCGGTGAAGGTTTCAAACGCCCCTGGCCGCCGCTGGTCAGGATGGATGAAGTAGGGAGGTCGAAGGAGGGAGAAGCTTTTCGGCGGTGACGCGTGAAACCACGACGCTTGCCTCCTAATTGAACCAATCCCGTCGGGATTGGTTCTGCCAAGGCAGTCACTCCCGTCACCCGCGGCGTGCAGCCTCGATTTTGGCGATGTCGATTTTGCCCATTGCCATCATCGCGGGGGTGACGGTGCAGAAGACGTATCCGATTCAAGGCTACAAAACCAGGCAGGGCCACTGGGGCTCAAGCAGTCCTCGCCGCCGGTGAATCCCGAGAAAACCCTCTTGCCTCGTCGGGTGCGCCTACCAAGCTGAGGGCAGCCAAAGCTATGAAAGCCTTTTTGACCTTCGTTTTTTTGCTGCTGCTCTCTGCCCCTACTTCTACCGCGTTCGCCAAACAGATCGTTCTGATTGCCGGTACTCCCAGTCATCCGCCGGGAATGCATGAATTTCGAGCGGGCTGCCTCTTGTTCCAAAAGTGTCTCGCCAACATTCCGGGGCTCGAGGTCACGGTTTATTCCAACGGCTGGCCAACCAAAGTTGTGGGCGGAACCGTGGTGGACGATTCCGATGCTCTGGCGAATGCCGCCGCCATCCTGATCTATTGCGACGGTGGCAACGGGCATCCAGCCATCAAGCCCGAGCGGGTCAAAGTACTCGACGAGCTCGCCGCGAAGGGTGTGGGGCTGGGATTTGCCCATTACGGCGTCGAGGTCCCCAAGGGCGACCCGGCGGCCGCGATGCAGCGCTGGATTGGGGGCAATTACGAACACCTCTATTCCGTCAATCCGATGTGGTCGCCTGATTACGCTCAGTTCCCTAATCATCCGGTGGCCCGCGGCGTGAAGCCTTTCAGCGATCGCGACGAATGGTATTTCAATATGCGCTGGGCTGAGTCCACGAATGGACTGACGCCGATTTTGGTAGCGACTCCGTCCGACACGGTGCGTAAGGGGCCTTACGTTTATCCCAATGGACCGTATCCGCATATCATTGCCGCGTCGGGGCGACCTGAGGTGATGATGTGGACTCTTGAGCGACCCAACGGTGGGCGTGGCTTTGGGTTTACCGGCGGGCACACGCATGCCAATTGGGGCGATCCAAACCAGCGAAAGGTCTTGCTCAATGCGCTGCTCTGGTTAGCGAAGCTGGACATTCCGGCCGACGGCGTGAATTCCACCGTCAGCGAAGACGACTTGAAGCAGAACTTAGATCCGAAGCCCCAAAAATAGACGTGCCAGCGATGCTCCATTCACCGAGTTGGAGAGCCGCTTTTTTGGCTGGATTGCTGTGCTTGTTCGAACCGCTGCGGCCCCAAGCTCAGGACCGGGTCGAGTATCGTTTCGAGGGCTACTATGAAGACGGTAACCGGACCGACGTGAACACCAGCGCGGTCTATGTGGAGAAGGAGCTGAATCCGAATTTGGTTCTCCAGGGGGAGTTTATCTTCGATTCAATTTCGGGGGCCACCCCCACGGGCGGCCCACCTCCGGCGGGCGACCCGCAAGTGCCGCTGACCATGTTCGACGACAAACGGTACGCGGGCTATGTCGAGTTTGGGATCAAGCAAGGCCGATTCACGCACCAACCTCAGTTCGCCTACAGCTACGAACACGACTACAAGAGCTTGGGGCTGTCATTCAATGAGCTCATTGAGATTAACAAGAAACAGACGACCTTGGCTATCGGTCTGGCTCATAATTTCGACCAGGTGCTGGGCACGTATCAGCCCGAATTTGCCGACAAAGGGACGTCCGACTTGTTGCTGGGAGTGACCCAGCTTCTGGGGCCGAGAACGACGCTCACCTTGAATGTCACGCTTGGCTACAATGACGGCTATCTCTCCGATCCTTACAAGGGGGTTAACTTCTTCTATGCTTTCCCAGATCCTAGTTACGATCCGCTGCCGTTCGGGGTCAATGCTCCCGAAAATCGACCGGGTCACCGCTTCCGCCAAGTGGTTTGGCTGGGAGTCAACCATTATGTGCAGCACATCGATGGTGCGCTCGAAGCCAGCTTTCGTTTTGGAAACGACGACTGGGACGTGGTCAGCCAAACGTTGGCGTTGACTTGGTTTCAGAAGCTCGGTCGGCGGGTCGTTTTGGCGCCGCAATTTCGGTTCTATCACCAATCGGCCGCTAACTTCTACGCAACCCAGTTCGAGGGCGATCCGAGTCTGCCCGATGGTTCACCGTACTCGGTCTTGCCTGACGGCACGATCTTGTTCCCGGGCGACCCCGGCTATCCCGGCGACGGTGAAATCGGCGAGGTCCCGGCCTGGCCCAGCTACTACTCGTCGGACTATCGACTGTCTCAGTTGAATACTTTTACGTATGGGGCGCAGGTTCAGGCCAAGTTGACCGACCTCATTACCCTGACCGTCACCTATAAGCGATATCACATGATCGGGACGGACGGGATCACTTTGGAAAGTGCTTATCCGAGTGCCAATGTAATTACGGCGGGGTTTACCGTATGGTTCTGAGGCGCCATCAACCGGTCACGGCGACTATTCCCTCGACGATTCAGGATTCGTTCGGAGCGAGCGAAATCCTACGACGGATCCGAGGGACGGTGCGGGAGACGTCGGCGAGCGGGGGGCGACAGGTAGAGTTCCAAGCGCTTGGAACGGTTTGCCGACTGACATTGGTCGGGCCCTCGGCGGCCGTCGCAGCGTTCGTCGAGTCGGCGTTGGCGTGGGTGGCGGGATTCGAGGCCAAGTATTCTCGCTTTCTTCCGGGGTCGCTCGTCTCTCGAATCAATGAGGCGGCGGGAGTGGACTGGGTCGACTTAGATCCGGAGGCGGAACGAATCATCGCGATCTGTCATGAACTCAATTTTCTCTCACGCGGTGTCTTGGATCCGACGGTGCTGCCGCTCCTGCGGTTATGGAATTGGAAGGCGGGGGTCATTCCGAGTGAAGAGGCTATTCGCCAGGCGATGGAGTGCGTCGGGTGGCGACGAGTGCAGCGGGCTTCGGGACGAATCTTTCTGCCGGTCACGGGGATGGGGCTGGATCTGGGGGGAATGGGTAAGGAATTCGCGGTGGATCAGGTGGCGTTGCTGGCCCGGCACGGAGGGCTGACGGGAGCCTTGGTGGATTTCGGGGCGGACATTCGAGTGGTGGGCTTACCCGCGGATGGTCGGCCGGGTTGGCATGTGGGACTCGAGGATCCGGCCGCTCCCGGGCGGACTTGGCGTGGACTGGCGGTGCGCGAGGCGGCGGTGGCGACCTCGGGTGATTATCATCGCCGGTTCGAGATCAACGGAGTTCGCTACAGTCACATCCTTGATCCTCGGACGGGCCGTCCGACGAACAACGGCGTTCGGGCAGTGAGTGTCCTGGCACCTTCGTGTCTTCAGGCGGGTTTGCTCAGTACTTCGGCCTTGGTACTCGGGCCGGTAGAGGGACTGCGGCTCATTGACTCGACACCTGGGGCTGCGGGGGCCATTGTCACCGAGACTCAAGTCCTTCAATCACGTCACTTTCATGAACATGTTGCGTCGTAGTCTTGTTGTTGCGTTATGCGCGGTCTCCACGCTCGCTGGTCTGGCCGGGGCGCCGAAGGTCGGGGAACCGTTTTTGAACCTGAGCCAGCAAAGCCTGGAAGGCACACTACCCGACCTGAAGGGAAAAGTAGTCTTGGTGGATTTCTGGGCCTCTTGGTGTCCACCGTGTCGGCATTCCTTTCCGGCGCTGCAAGAGATTTATGCCAAATACAAGGACCAGGGCTTGGTGGTGCTCGGAATCAGTATCGATGAAAGCAAGGCGGACATGGATGGGTTCCTCAAGAAAATGAAGGTCGAGTTCCCGATCGTGCGCGATGCGAAAGGAACGCTGGCGGAGAAATTGGACATTAGCGGCATTCCGGCATCCTTCCTCCTGGATCGCTCCGGAAAACTCATTGCGGTGCATGAAGGCTTCGGAGGCGACGAGACCAAGCGCCAGTACATCAAGGAAATCGAGAAGGCGTTGGCTGCGAAGTGATCACGATATGAATTCTTGGAGCGCTCAAGCTCGTGGGTGGCTTCGTGTGATTTTACTGCCGGGCGCCGTTTTGTTGTTGGCGGGCTGCACGGCGGTCAAGCCTTGGGAACGGGGGACCTTGGCCGATCCATTGATGAATCGCGGTCGCGATCCCTTGGGGCTGGCGCTCACTGAACACATGTATTTCAGCCGCGAGGCGACCTCGGGTGGCGAAGGAGTCGGCGGCGGGGGATGCGGCTGTAATTAGCCTTATCATGGAATTCTTCGGCGAACGGCGGAGTCGCCAGTTTGCCGGGTCAGTCTTTGCCCGCGTAGGACTCAAGATAACCGCAGCTGGTGCAGCGGAAGGTCACCACGCTGAATCGGGGGCGGTCGGCGAGTTTCAATCCCATCCAGACTGATTTCTCCGGCGGACCCGCGATCCATTCCAGGACTCGGCGAGAGTTTCCATGCGCTAAATCCAAAAGAAAGCCGGGTTCCATGGAGTGGCCACAACGCACACATTGCGGGTTAGTTCTCACTCGGAGGAGCCAGTTTATCGCTGGCAGGGTCGTGCTTCTTCATGGCGTGCTTCAGCGCGGGCACTTGTTCGAGCAGCTTTTCGAACTTCACCCCGGTGAGGCTTTCCAGGACCGGCGGGAGCTGGGCCACGATTTGAGTGATGTCGCCGGTGAGTTTGCTCGCACCGCCGCCCGGACCGCTCCCCGAATTGATGATCACCATTTTTTCTAGTTTGGAGAGCGGTTCGGAGATGCGACCGGCAAGCTCGGGTAGAACTTTGACGAGCAACTCAATGACCGCCGCCTCGTTGTATTGCTGGAAGGCTTCAGCTTTGAGGCGCGTGGCTTCCGCGGTCGCCTTGCCTTGGGCTTCAATGATGGCGGCCTCGGCCAAACCGCGGGCCTTGTTCGCTTCGGCCTCCGCGAGACCGGTCGCCTTCTGCACGTCGGCGTGAGCAAACCCGTTGGCCTTTTGCGCTAAGGCTGCGCCCGCCGCTTCGGTCTCCAGTTGGAACTTCTTGGCGGTCGCCAAGGTTTCGACTTTGTACCGCTCGGCGTCGGCGGGCTTTTGGACGGTCGCTTCGAGCTCGCGTTGTTTGCGAAGAATTTCCTGCTGCTGCAACTCGATTTGCTTTTGCTTGGCAACGATCTCGACCTGCACTTCTTCGGCCTTCACCAATTGCCCGGTCTTGTACTTCTGAAGGTCGTAGGCGAGATCGGACTCAGCTTTCTTCTGATTCACCGTGGCCTGATATTGGGCGACGTTGCTTTGATAATCGCGTTGGGCTTCGGCAATTCGGGTGTCCGCGACATATTTGGCTTCTTGTCCCGCTTGGGACGCTTGGGATGATTTGATCATGGCGTCGCGGTCCGCCTCGGCTTGGGCGATCTGCGCGTCGCGTTTCACTTGAGCAATGCGCGGTTTGCCGAGGGCTTCCAGGTATCCTTGAGAATCGCGAATGTCGCGAATGGTGAAGCTCACGATGGTCAGGCCCATGTTGGCCATATCGCCGGCCGCCACTTCCTGAACTTTTACCGCGAAGGCATCCCGGTTTTGGTAAATCTCCTCGACGCTGAGGGTGCCGAGGATCGCCCGCAAATGGCCTTCGAGGGTTTGCATCGCGATGTTTTTAATCTCGTCGGTGCCTTTGCTGAGAAATTGTTCCGCGGCAGTGGCGATCGAAATGTCGTCTCCCTTCACCTTGACCTGGGCCACGCCATCGACTTTCACGGGGACGCCTTTGCTCGTGTAAACCTCGGGTGTCTGCACATCAATCGTCAGCAGCTCCAACGACAGGATGTCCACTTTCTCGAAGACCGGCAAAACGAAGGCCCCGCCGCCTTTGACGATGCGAAACCCACGTTCGATGGACTGGCCACCAGGGTCGGTGATCCGACCCCTTCGGCCCGAGATGACGAGGACTTCGTTGGGACCCGCCTTAATGTAGCGACTAGCCCAGACTGCTGCGAAAATGAAAAAGACGACGACTAAGGAAACGGCGACCAAGGCAAGCAACCAGAGTGAATTCATAGGAGTGAGAGAAGCGGGCGAACAACCGGGAGTGGTTTGGTGATCAAGCGGGAACGGCAAACGTAATCAAATAGTCTTCACAAAAAAGTCGGTGCCGACGATCCGCGTAATGGTGACGGTCGAACCGGTGGGGATCGAGAATCCGTTTTCCGCACGGGCGGGCGCCGTGTAGCGAGACCCTGCGTGAACGTAGGCGATTTCGCCGAGACCTTTGGAAGGAACCGGTGTAATCACGCTGGCGGTGATTCCAACCAACGAGGCGACGCGAGCCTCACTGCTGGATTGGGTCTTCCGAAATACGGCGTTGAAGAGGAAGAAAACGGCGGCCGCGATCACGAGCGCTGCGAGGGCGGCCAAGGGAGCACTCAGCCAGGGACTCGAAGTGCGTTCGATCTTGTCGAATACCATGCCGAGTCCGCCGAATGCGGTGAGAAAAGTCGCGATGGTCGTTGGGCTAAGCGGCGAAAACGCCGGCATATCGCTCGCGGGAAACCCACTTTCCGCATGACCACCCGCATCGACGTGTCCATCGATATCATGTCCACCGGCGGCATCGCTGCCGAAGACGCCGGCAAAGATGCCGCTCGCGAGAGCGAAGATTAGACCGACACCAAAACAAAGGGCGTAAATGAGGAAGGCATTCATAACGAAGCGCCGGGGTGGGGGACAGTTAAGATGCCCCTGGGAGCGGCAACAAGGCGGAAAGAGGAGCAGGGAAGTGCGGCCGGATGAGGCCGAATTCTCGGAGACACTCGAATTGCGCAGTCAGCAGTGGGAGTTCGGTGACGGGCAGTTCGGACTGGGTACTCGTTGTGGGCATCAAACGGGTGTAGTGTCGTTAGCCAAACCAGGTCTCCAATCGGCTCGATTTCAAAAGGCACGGGTGATTCGTCGCCCGGGAGGTCAGGATCGGACCCGGTTGACGGCCGTCGTTTGGGTGGGTGCTATCCACTACCTAAAGCGCGTGAGTGGCCACCTTTCGTCACCTTGAGTCCCATGCCGACTTCAGTTCGTAAACGTCCAACGAAGTCACTTTCGCTCTCCCTCCGCGGGTTTCGAGAGAGAGGCGGCTGTTCTCCGGTTTCGTGTTAAAGGGCATGGGCACGTAGCATAGCCCGTCGCTCGCGAAGACTTCCAGGCCGGCGCGGTCGCCGTAGATGATCAGGCGTTGTTTGCTAGCGTGCAGCGGCGCCGGGGCGCGGTGGCCGTTCACGCTGAGTTCCTGTTTCTTGGAATCATAACTGACCAGGCAGTCGCGGATGTTGAAGACGACTTCGCTGGCGTCCCCTGGCTCGAATTCGGCGCGCACCTCGACGAGTTCGGCCCGAACATCATCGAGCGGGTTACGATCGCCGGGATTGAGCGTGCGGGGACCGAGGTGGCGCGTCTTCGCACGGAGAGCTTCAAGTTCACGCACCGGCATGAAGGTCAGGCGAGGGCCATCGTCAGTCCGCGTGAGACGCAGCTCCAGCGGGATGGTCATTGACTGGTTGAAAGGCATGCCTTTGGTCTCGGTCTGGAACCAGCCGATCAAGATGCGCCGGGCGTCCTTCGCCGGAATGTCGCTGTACGTTTGCGCCGCGTAGAAGCCGCGACCGCGCTGGCCCGGGAGGCGGCTGTATTCCGGAGTGAAGGTCCTGCCGTCAAAGGTTCCAATGGCGTACTCGCTGTTGGCCGCGGACAGGACCCACTTCTTGTTGCTTAGGTCGCCGTCCACCGGCAGCTCAAAGAAGTCCGGACATTCGAACAGGTAAGGTTTTCCCGCCGGGTCGCCCTCGGTAATGCTGGCAAGGGTCCAGTCGCGAAGATTGGGCGAGGTGAAAAAGTGGATGGTCTGTTTCTGCTGCCATTCAACATAGAGCACCATCACCCATTTTCGGGTGGCTTCGTGCCATATGACCTTGGGGTCGCGGTTGCCGCCCGTGATCTGTTTAAGGACGGGGTTGCCCGGATACTTGGTAAAGGCCCGACCGTCGGTGCTTGACGCGATGCACTGCACGGTCGGGTCGCCAGCCGCGGTGTAGATGAGAACGATGGGCGGTTTGCCATTCTTACCCAGGCCGCTGGTGTTCTGCCAATCCACCACAGCACTGCCGCTGAACATAGGTCCGAAATTGTCGGGCGGCAGGGCGTCCCCAATTTCTTTCCAATGCACGAGGTCCGGGCTGACGGCGTGCCCCCAATGCATGTTGCCCCAGCCCCAGCCGTAGGGGTTGTGCTGGAAAAAGAGATGGTACTCACCGTTGAAGAAAACCAGCCCGTTAGGGTCGTTGTTCCAGCCGCGCCGGGGTGAAAAATGGAACTGCCCGCGAAGTGTCTCGCCGTAGAGGTTGGAGGCATCCTTGAGGGTGTCGCTCGGCTCAATGGCGCTCAGCGCGGTGGAGTCTTCGTGGAGTTTGTCCACGCGTAGGGTGAGCGACTTTCCGCGCCACGAACTCACCTCCATCGGCGCCCACCAGTCGGGTTTGCCGTCGGCGAGTTCGATGTCGTTTCGCACCGCAGGCTGACCATCCACCAACAGCGTCACGACACGTTTAGGTGCGCCGTTCTTGATGGGGATATTCAGATAGCGCGAGGTCGCGGTGAAATGACGCTCCGCATTGTTCACGAAACCCTTTGGTTTGGTGTCGGTCTGGACGATTTGGTCCACGTTGAGGTGACCCCAGCCACCTTTCGCGTCGTCGACGATGCGGAGAACTGCCGTTTTCCCCGCCAACGCTTCCACGTTCCAAGACTCGCTGACGAGTGCTTCGCTGCCGCCGGGCTTGTCATTCAGTCCTGTCGCGCTGCGAACGACCTGGCCATCCACGAGCAGTTGGAGGACAAGTTTTTCCTCGTTCCTCCCGCCACCGATAAGAAACGCGATGAACTTCCGCTCAAGGCGAAACTCGGGCGACGTGAGCGTGCCGGTCGTGTTGTCGCCTTGGAAAAACGAATTCACCAGCCGCTCGCCCTTGAAACCATCGACGGGCATTTGACCTGGCAGGGTGCCTTTGGCGGGTCTCGGTCCGAATGCCTCGCCGGTCACTGTCCACGGCGCGTAGCTGTCCTTCTCGAAATCGGCGATCAGAATGTCGTCGTCGGCGCGGGCTACGCTATCGGAGCCAAAGTGGGTGACGAGGAGGCCGAGAGCCCAGAGACGTAAGGTTACGTTTAAATACATTGCGCGAAGTGTGTCGTACGCCTTGAGGCGTATCTACTTTACGCTTCCCCCGCCATAGATGATTTCGTCGAAATGCCGGTGCGAATAAAAATAACCAAGCGCGCCGCTATTGGAAATCCGTGGGATGTCTTGGTTCCTTTTCGGCTCAAGATGATGAGGCAGTTTGCCCGGGTAGATCCTACCTGACTCGAAGAGATCAAGCCGCGCGCACTCGACAACCTCAATACAAGACCGCATGGCGCCCGGTCTGGATCTGCCAATTCAGTTCTTTTCGTTTACGGGTTTCGACCCGTCCATCCACAAACAAGGCGTTCAGGCTACGGACCGTTCGGTACGCTGGGAATTCATGCCCGCCGTTGCCTTCTTGGATTTCCACGTCCGTCAGGTCGTCGTTCCAGCTTCCCAAAGCCCAGTCGGTTAGAATCGGCTGGGAAGCGCCCGCAGGATCTTCCAAGCGGGTCGGCCATCCGTCGGGCACCCGGCTCCGGCACAGTTTTGGGTCGGGATAAACCTCAGTGCTTCCCGTCAGCGGGCGCGGCACCCACCAACAGTAATCGATGGCCCCGAAAAATTCCGCCTGCTCCCGCCACACTTCGGTCAGTTCCTCCACCGTCGCTAAGGTCTGGCCGGGATGACGCGCCTTAAAATGCTCGTTCGCCAACTGGAACCCCCGACCGTTTCGCTTAGCGGGGCAGAACCAGAGCGGCAGCGACACACCGTAGGCCGACAGGTTGGTGCCCATTTGGAGCGAGACAAACCAAGGCGCCAGATCCCCATAGCGCTTGTTGGCAAACTTCTCGAGGGGTAGCGGGAACGAGGGCAGGCGTTGCTGCCGATCCTCCTGGGCATAGAGATTTGCGGCGATGCCCCATTGTCGGAAATGGTTCGCACAAACGGTAACCCGTGCCCGGAAACGAGCAGTGGCTAGGCCGCCGACCAGCAATCCTACCAGCACGAGGACCATGGCGATCACCACCAAAAGCTCGACCACGGAAAACCCGGTCGCGGCGATTCGGTGAGGATATATGTCTGAGCGTTTCATGGGATTTTTTTGATGGTGATCAGCGTTCGGACGACTTCGCGCGCGAACCGTTTCTTCAGTTCGATCAATCACCGCCCCGTCCGTTCCATGAGAAAATCCGTCTTCGAGCTGAGCGGCTCAGTTCCCTCTGCTTGGGCTCCGGCGAAGGCGGCCGTCTATTTGGCGGCATCTTCGCACGAGCGGTAGTACTCGGGAACAGAGCGAACAGAACGGGGAGGCAGCGTCGTCGAATCCAACGGCGAGGCGTTGTCAGGGTGTCCACAAACCGGCGCTCGGTAGAAGCATTGCGATTGGATTGCTTCGGGGTCGAGTACCTCAATATGGCTGATCGAGCGGCCTCCGGTCGCTCCACCGACCCCCCGGGTGAACAACCATGGGTGCCAAGTGTCGAGCCCGTCGGAGGCTTCGATCGCTGGCAAAAATCCAATCCACCTTACCATCTCACGGAATCGCGATTCAGTTCATCGCTGATGCTGTAGTAACCACTCATATAGTTTCGGGTTGTTATAGGCCTCCGTCCACGAGTCGTGGCCGGCCTCAGGATAGACGGTGAGTTGGAGGTCGGTGACGCCTGCTTGCTGGAGGGCTTCGATCATTCGTTCGCTTTCGGACGGCGGTACCACGTTATCCTTGCCGCCGTGGAAGGCCCAAACACCGAGAGTTTTCAATGCTTCCTTCTGTGTGGGTAACAGGGCGCGAATTCGCTCGCCGCCACCACAGACCGGAGCGACGGCCGCGAATCGTTGCGGATATTTTTGCGCCAGGGCCCAGGTGCCATAGCCACCCATGCTCAAGCCAGTGACGTAAATTCGTTTCGGGTCGACTGAAAGCTGCGACTGGAGTTCGTCCAGGAGCCCGATGAGCGCTCCGTCATCCCAGACTTGGCCCTCGGGACATTGCGGGGAGACCAAGATGAAGGGGAATTGTTTCCCGGCATTGATCAATTTGGGCGGCCCGTGGATGGCAACCTTTTGTAGATCCGAGCCGCGTTCACCCGCGCCGTGCAAAAACAACACCAGCGGCCAGCGTTGGCTGCTGTCGGTTCCGTAGTTCTGGGGAAGATAAAGCAGGTAATCGAGCCGGTTGGTGCGGGTCACCACGGCGACGTATTTGCGCGCCGTTTGGGAACCAGGGATTGCCTGGGCTGACGCTATGTGAGGAAGGAGCCACGCGCAGAAGAACGTCGTGGCCAAAAACCAACGGGCTTTCATTGAGTTCAGTCTGCCTTGACCGTCTTCGAGCCGCCAAGCTCGGAAGTCCCGAACTCGTAGTCCGGACGAATCTTCATTCGTCACTGGAATGCAGACGCCACCACGCGCTGTCCCTTAGGGCTTCAGAAGCGCCGCGATTCGTTTCGCCGTTTCGCTCGGAGACTCAGAGGAGGGGACTTCCAACCAGCGCAGATCCATTTGCCCTTGGAACCAAGTAAGCTGCCGTTTGGCGAATTGGCGCGTCCGCACTTTGACGAGCTCGATCGTTTCCAGCCGGCTCCGTTCGCCTCGCAGAAGCTCCAGCACTTGTCGGTAACCGATTGCCTGGGTGGCGGTTCGGTTTCGCTCGAGTCCGCGGTTGGTCAAGGACCGAGTCACCTCAATCAGGACGGCGGCAAACAACGCGTCCACTCTAAGGTTGATACGTCGAACAACATCCTCACGACTT
>DLVS01000610.1 GCA_003445095.1 Verrucomicrobiales bacterium | reverse complement strand
GCGTCCGGGCCGGGGCCGGCGCAGCGCGCCATCCCTACCATGTAGATTCAGGTGCAAGCGCGATTACTTCCTTCCCAAGAGTTCCTTGGCCGTCGCCACGACTCGCTCCGGTTCGAAGCCGAACTTTTTCTGCAACGCCTTGAGCGGCGCCGACGCACCGAACGTTTTCATTCCGATCACCCGGCCCATCGTGCCGACATAACGTTCCCAGCCGAAAGTCGAAGCCTGTTCCACGGCGACGCGCGCGGTGACGTTGGGCGGCAGAACTGTATCGCGATACTCTTGGGCCTGATGTTCGAAGATGTCCCACGACGGCATCGACACAACGCGCGAGCGGATGCCTTCAGCCATCAATGTCTCATGGGCCTGTACCGCCAAAACGACTTCGCTTCCGGTGGCGATGAGGATGACTTCGGGATTCTTGCCCGGAGAATCCGCCAGCACGTAAGCGCCTCTCGCTACGCCTGCTGCGGAGGCGTATTTGCCGCGGTCCAACGTTGGCAGCGGCTGGCGCGACAATGCCAACACGGCCGGCTGATGTCTCAATTGCATCACGTACCGATACGCTTCGACGACCTCGTTAGCGTCCCCGGGCCGTAGCGTGACCAGTCCAGGAATGGCGCGGAGCGACGCCAGGTGCTCGACCGGCTGGTGAGTCGGGCCGTCCTCGCCGTCGCCCATGGCGTCGTGGGTGAAAACGAAGATTGTCGGTAACTCCATTAACGCGGAAAGGCGAATGGCCGGTCGCGCATAATCGCTGAAGATGAAAAAAGTCGCCCCAAACGCGCGCAACTTGGAAAGCGAAAGCCCATTCACGGTCGCCGCCATCGCGTGCTCGCGGATGCCGAAGTGGAGAGTTTTGCCGCTCGGGGTATCAGCCTGAAAATTCCCGGCCCCCTGGAAAGTTAGGGTGGTTTTGTTCGACGGACCGAGATCCGCCGAACCTCCGAGCAACCAGGGAATGTTTTGGGCCAGCACGTTCAACACCTTGCCCGAGGCTTCTCGTCCGGCGATGCCCTTGGGATCCGCGGGAAATACCGGAAGGTTGCGATCCCATCCCTCCGGAAGCACGCGGCTTTGCATCTGGTCAACTTCGGTTGCCAGTTCCGGGAACCGGTCGCGATAAGCTGCAAACAGATCAGCCCACTTCTTCCGCGCTTCAGCGCCGCGTTTGCCAATGCCGTCCTGGAAGTGGTCATAGACTCCGTCCGGCACGAGGAACTTGGCGTCCTCAGGCCAACCGTAGGCGCGTTTCGTCAGCTTGACTTCGTCTTCACCCAGCGGTTCACCGTGAGCCTCGGGCGTGTCTTGTCGATGCGGCGAACCATAGCCGATGTGACTGTCGAGAATGATGAAAGTGGGCCGTCCCTGGGTCTGTCGGAACACTTCGAGCGCGTGTTCGATTCGATCAATGTCATTGGCATCGCCGACGCGCAGGACGTTCCAGCCGTAGCCCAGAAAACGCGCAGCAATGTCCTCGGTGAAAGCGATGCGTGTGTTGCCTTCGATAGTGATGTGGTTGTTGTCGTAAACCCAACACAGGTTATCGAGACCCAGATGGGCCGCGAGCGATGCGGCTTCCGACGCGATGCCTTCCATCATGCAGCCGTCACCGCAGACGGCGTAAATGTGGTAGTCGAAAATATCGAAGCCGGGTTTGTTGTAACGCGCCGCCAGCCATTTTTGGGCGATCGCCATGCCGAGGCTCGTGGCGACACCTTGTCCCAGCGGTCCCGTCGTGGTTTCCACGCCGGAGACCCAATGATACTCGGGATGGCCCGGCGCTTTGCTGTCGATTTGGCGAAACCGGCGGATGTCATCCAGCGTGACTGAAGGATGGCCGAGTCGCTCATAATCCGCATTCACCGCCTGAACACCGCTGAGATGAAGCGCCGACCAAAGCAACATGGAGGCGTGGCCGTTGGAGAGCACGAAGCGATCACGGTTCGGCCAGATGGGATCTCGCGGATCGAATCGCATCGTTCGATTCCAAATCGTGTACACCAGCGGCGCGAGCGCCATGGGGGTCCCCGGGTGACCGGACTTCGCGGCTTGGACCGCATCAATCGAGAGGGTACGAATCGTATTGATGGCGAGCTGAATGATTTTGTTATCCGGCATAGCGGTCTCCTGGTGAGCTATTGGTGATTGGGTAGAAGTGGGCTGGTTATGTGAACCGTTGCGAACCGTTCCACTTCCCGCGGAGCGATTTTGCCTTAGCACCGCAATGGGTGCCAGGTTTGATCTTCGCTCGAGGTTTTGGTCTGGAGTCTTATCGCGTCGGCCTGCCTAGATGGCTTTGGAAGAAAGTTGCGATCCGGCTATACAGCCGCTCCGTGACCATCGGATCCGGCGTCATGTGGGTCATGCTCGATAGCGGCAGCAGCTCGAATTCTTTCCCGGCGCG
Source organism: Verrucomicrobiales bacterium (assembly GCA_003445095.1). GTDB lineage: Bacteria > Verrucomicrobiota > Verrucomicrobiia > Limisphaerales > UBA9464 > UBA9464. Next base: position 4,489 of record DLVS01000610.1, on the reverse strand, counting down.
AAACAACGCGTCCGCCAGTTTGAGCGTGTGTCGAAAATAGACGTTGTCGTCGCCGGTACCGTGAATGAGCAACAGCGGGCGCTTCAGACCGCCGGCATAGGTGAGCAATGAACCTTCTCTGTAGGCGGCAGCATCCGTGTCGGGCATTCCCAAATAACGCTCGGTGTAGTGCGTGTCGTAATCGAGCCAGTCCGACGGCGGCGCCCCGGCGACAGCGGCTTGGAAAACGTCAGGTCGGCGAAGCACGCCTAAGGCGGACAGATAGCCGCCGAACGACCAGCCGTAGATGCCCACGCGCTTCAGATCGAGTTCACGATACTTTTGGCCCAGGGCTTGCAATCCGGCCACCTGATCCTCCAGCGGTACGGACCCGAAGTGTTTCCCGATGGCGCGTTCCCAGCCATGATCGCGTCCGGGGCTGCCGCGTCCGTCGATGCTGACGACAATGAACCCTTGATCGGCCAACCATTGAGCCATCAACCATCGGGCCATGGAGGCCGTCACCATTCCACTGGCGCTCGGCGGGAGCGGGCCGCCATAGACATTCACGATGACCGGGTAACGTCTTCGTTTATCGAAGTTTTGCGGCCGGACCAGGGCGGCGTAGAAGCCCGCCCCGGCGCCGACCTGGGTTAGTTCAACCCGCGGAATAAACGGCGGCGCCTCGGCGAGAGACGGGAGTTCGCCGACCCGGGAGCCATTGGGTCGTTGAACCGTGGATTGGGGCATGCTGCTCAAGGTGGCCGTCGTGAGCGCGAAAATGGCGTCGCCTTCGCCGAAGCTGGCCGAGTGAATTCCCAACGCATGGGTGAGTGCCACCGGCGCAGTGCCGTCGAGCGAAACTCGATACAATTGTGACTGTGTTGGATCAGGCCGAGCGGTAAAAAAAACTTCGCGAGAGTTCGCTTGGACTTCGAGCAAGGATTGAAACCCCGCGCCAGCTGGTACCAGTACCTGGCGTAATTCTCCCGAGCGACTTCGCCATTCCAACTGCCACCCCGCAGCTTTTTCGCTCGCCCACAGAAAGCCGCGCTCCTCAGCCAGCCAGTGCGGCACGTCTTGTCGCACGCTGACCCAAGCGGCGTCGCGTTCCGTCAAGAGAGTGGTCGTCCGACCCGACACGGGATCGGCTGCGAGCAACACCACCTCACGCTGGTCGCGGGATTGCACCGCCAAAGTCAATGGGCCAAATCGATCCCAAACCACTGAGGTAAGGTACGGATATCGTTCGCGATCCCATTGGATCCACACGGTATCGCCCCCGTCGACCGCGATGACGCCGAGCCTCACCTTCACATTATTTTTGCCGGGCCGCGGATAGTAGGACGGGTAAGGCGCCACGTCTGGCTTCGCCGCATCGGCCACGTGCCACACTTCGACACCTTCGTGGTCACTTTCCTCGTAGGCGATGGACTTGGAGTCGGGCGACCACCAGTAGCCGGAGAATCGATCCATCTCCTCTTGCGCGACGAACTCAGCGAGGCCGTGTCGAAAAGTGTCCGTACCTCCTGTGGTCACGCGTCGTTCCGTTTGGGTCCTCAAGTCGAATACAAACACGTCATGATCCAGCACGTACGCCACACTTTGGCCATTCGGCGCGAACTTCGGATCAATCAAGGTGCCGAGGCTCGTGTTCAATGATTGCGCCTCGCCGGTCGCGCGCAATACGAGGTAGAGCTTGCCGGACAAGCTGAGCAGAATCCGGCTGCCGTCCTGGGAGAGTTGGAAATCCGTGAAACCACCCACGCTCACTCGCATTCGCTCACGGCGCGCCTTCTCCTCCGGCGACAGTCTTTCCTCTGCGCCCTGGAGCACCTGTTCCGGGGTGAGCAAGACACGCGTCTGGCCGGTAGCCACGTCGAATTCGTACAATTGCAGCTTGGGCACGCGTGCCTCCGAACGAAGAAATAGAACAGCCTTGCCGTCGGGAGTGGGGAGAGCCTTAGTCGGTCGCCCGAGCATAAATCCGCGCGTCTCGGCGAAATCGCGGAGGAAGCGGAGGTTCGAAAGTTGTGGTTCCGTTCGCGCTGGCGCGGCATTCAGGGGGAACGCGACCAGAAGAAAAAGGGAGATGCCGAACAAGCCTGTTTCGCGGCGCATCAAGTCACGATAATGAGACGAGGAATCCCGGACAAGCGGAAGGCCCTGAGAGAGCCATTTCAGGCCGACATAAACGAAGGGGAACTTTCCGGAACTCTTCCTCAACCCTCCTCCACTTCGGGAAGCAACGCCGTCAGTAGCCCGATCAACGGCAAATACGCACAGAAGCGATAGACGGTTTCGATGCCCGCGTGGTCGGCGAGTTTACCGAGAACCGCGGCACCGACTCCCGCGATGCCAAAGGCCAACCCGAAGAACAGTCCAGCGATCAACCCGACCTTTCCGGGGACTAGTTCTTGCGCATAAACTAGAATCGCCGAGAAGGCGGAAGCTAGGACCACTCCGATCACAATGGTCAGCACCGTCGTCGTTAGCAGGCCCGCATGAGGCAGCCACAGCGAGAACGGGGCGACGCCCAAGATCGACGCCCAAATCACCCGTTTGCGCCCGATGCGATCTCCCACCGGACCGCCAATGATTGTTCCCGCCGCTACGGCGAAGAGGAAAATAAATAGGTGGAGCTGCGATTGCCGCACGCTGAGATGGAACCGTTCCATAAGATAGAACGTGAAGTAGTTAGTCATGCTGACGAGGTACACGTATTTAGAGAAAGTCAGGGCGACCAACACCAGCAGCGCGCGAATGACCGTGGCCCGGGGCAGGGTTCGCCTGGCCGTGGCCTTCGTCCGCGCTTCGCGGCGAGCCGCGATCAGGTGATGGCTCAGCCAAACGCCCACCCGATAGAGCACGAGCATCCCCAACCCGGCGACCACCGAAAACCAAGCGACGGCTCCCTGGCCGCGCGGGACGACGACGACGGCCGCCAAGAGCGGTCCGAACGCACTCCCGGCATTGCCTCCCACTTGAAAAAGTGACTGCGCCAAACCTCGCTGACCTCCCGAAGCCAGATGCGCCACGCGTGAGGCTTCCGGGTGGAAGATGGCTGATCCCATGCCGACCAGCGCGGCTGCCACCAGCACCCAGTGAAATCGTTCGGCCAAGGAAAGGGCGAGCAAGCCGGTCAGCGTCAGCCCCATTCCTGCGGCCAATGAAAAGGGTCTGGGCTTGCGATCGGTGAGCCAGCCGACCAGCGGTTGCAACAGCGACGCCGTGCATTGGAAGGTCAGGGTAATGAGACCGAGCTGGGTATAACTCAGGTTTAAGTTTGTTTTGAACAACGGGTAGAGCGACGGGATGAGTGCTTGGATCGTATCATTCAGCAAATGGGAGAAACTGATCGCGAGCAGCACCGCGAATGCGGTTTGACCCGCAGTCCTAACGGGGGAGGAAGTCTTGGGATCGGCCGGGCGTTGCATTACCGCGGCGAAGCATCTCTGGCGAAGCCGGAACGCACAACTCTCCACCGGAATTGCCGGAAGGAGGAACAAAACGGCGAGGAGGCAGAGCTATCGAGCTCTGGTCTTTGCCGCAGCGCGCCGTGGACGGTTGGACACGGTTCTGTCCTTGGCCCGTCGGCCGAACTGGTGTCGACTTATCGTGGGGTGAAGACGACGCGGTGCGCGAGGGAACATCGGAAATCTGAACCCTGAGATCGCCTCGAATCTTCTGAGTTCTATGGCTATTCGGTGTAACCAAGAACGCCCGTCGATTATCTTTGTCATCGACGGGTTGACCGTCTTGGGGAGAGGCCCCGAAGCGACGGGATTCCTAATCTCTGTGAGCCATACGATTAACGCGATACCGGGAGGCGAGACGCGGGAGCGCAGCCGCCCCGAAGAATTGCTGCCGCTCATCTATGGCGAATTGAAGAGGATCGCGGCGTACCGGATGGCCAGCGAAAGACCTGGTCACACGTTGCAGCCGACGGCGCTGGTGCATGAAGCGTGGCTACGGATGTCCGGGGACGGCTTGGACGTTCCCGTGCGGGAGGCAGACTTTTTCGCCGCCGCGAGTGAGTCGATGCGGCGAATCCTCGTCGAGTCCGCACGGCGGCGGAAAGCGCAGAAGCGCGGCGGCGGATTGGAAGCGATTGAACATGACGAAGCCTGCTGGGTGACCGACGAATCAGCTTCATTAGCACTCGAGGTACACGATGCCGTGAAGTCGCTCGAGCAGGTCGATCCCGAGGCCGCGAAGATGGTGAAGCTGCGCTATTTCGTAGGAATGAGTATGGACGAAGTCGCCACTGCCTTGGGAGTGCCCCGGCGTTCGGCGGAGCGTTCATGGACTTTCGCCCGGGCATGGCTGCGTCGTCATCTTGACGGCGGCAGTATCGCCCCTTCCCGCTGACAAACGTGCCCGTTTCCCGTCAGCAGGAGATCTTCCTATCCGCCTTGGATTGTCCCACGACGTCCACGCGCCAACGATTTCTTGAACAAGCATGTGCTGGTGACTCTGAGCTGCGGCGCTCGGTCGAGTCCCTCCTTGA
>DLVS01000730.1:3675-4353 GCA_003445095.1 Verrucomicrobiales bacterium | reverse complement strand
GAGGCGGAGCGTGCTCGAAAACAGCAGACATTGTCCCGGCCGGAACTGCGGACCCTTTGGGACGGTCAGATAACAGCCTTCGAACGCGAACAGCTCCGCAAACTGACCATCAGCCCAGATTCCAATCGCCCAAGGAGTGTCATGACTCTGACCGAGGGTGTCCGTTGGGCAGAGGACCATTTGTTCGACCGCAATTCCGTGGTACCCGAATGTCAGGTCTGGCAAGAGGCGTTGGGTAGGATGCGGGGTGGGGAATTTTCGGTGGCAGAACTCAAGGAGACAACCCGGCGGCGCGGATACATCCGGGACGCCACTCACCCGGGTGACGTGACGCTTCGAGACGTACTCCTCCGGGAATGGGAAATCATTCGGATCGCGAAGGATGGTGTCGGCGAGGTTCCTGCCTTGGTCGAAACGCCCAGAATGAGCCACTCGGAATTGGACGACGAACAACACAAGGCGCTGGATCGATTACTTCGTTCCACCAATACGGTGACGCTGTTCCGAGGTGGCGCCGGCACTGGGAAGAGCTTCGTCCTTCGGCGACTGGTTGAGGAGGTCCGGCAAACGGATCGGCCCGTCGTGGTCCTGGCTCCGCAGCGGCAGCAAGTCGTGGAGATGGAGCAATCCGAGTTTCTCTCGCCCAAAACGGTCGCCAGCTTTCTTCAGCGGAAGGAA
>DLVS01000730.1:451-3359 GCA_003445095.1 Verrucomicrobiales bacterium | reverse complement strand
GAACTCGAAAGGCAGCAAATCCGGGAGTACCGCAAGGCTGTCGAGGCGGCGGCGAAGGGGAAACTGGCGGACTCCTTTGCCAGATTGGACGCTGCTGGATCGGTCATCTCCTGCGGTTTAGACAACCAAGCAGATAAGCTCTCGGAGGAATACCTGCGAATCCGGCAACAGAACGCCTCCGCAGTCGTCGTTTCCCAAACCTGGGCGGAGGTTCACCGGCTCAACACCTCGATCCGAGATGCACTCAAAGCCAAAGGCCTGCTCGGTCAGTCAGATACAGTCGTGCAATCCTTGGACAAGCTCGACCTGACGAATGCCCAAAAACGGGACGAACGGTTCTACCCGCCCGAGGCCATCATCGTTTTCAACCAAAAGGTGCGGGATGCTGAACCGGGAAAGCCTGGCAAACTCGCCGGTGTCGTCTCCAGCGGAGTTCTCGTAGAGGTCGATGGCATGTTTGTGACGGTCCAAAACCGCCTTCTGGACCGGATCACCGTCTGCCTGCCTCGCCAAATACCCCTCGCAGACGGCGACCGCCTCCATTTGAAGGCAAACCGTGCGCTCGCCTCGGGCGCCCGAGTCACCAACGGCGAATTGGTGACGGTCAAAGGGTTGGAAGGAGACGGACGGATTGCCCTCACGGACGGACGGATTCTGGACGCGAGTTTTCGGGAGTTCCAACCCGGCTACGCGATCACCTCTTACGGCTCCCAAGGCAAGACCGTGGACTACGTCCTTTTCTCCGACTCAACCATCAAGGCCGCTACAAATGCCCAGCAGTGGTACGTAAGCATCTCCCGGGGCCGTCGGGGCATTCGCATCTTCACCTCGGACAAGGACCAACTCCGCGAAAACCTAGTCCGTTCGGGCCATCGACCGCTGGCCCTTGATCTAGCTGGCGGTCTCCCTCGTCCAGGTCGCCGCGACGTTTGGCACCGATTACGCGGCTACCTACTGCGCTTCGGAAAAAGTGCTGCCGACCGCTTCATCCAAATCAAATCCATTCACCGCCGACGAAATCATCAACCGACCATAGTCCATGAACACAAAACTACCCGAGTGCTGGGCGAGCGACCCAAACGCTCGCGGAGTCAGAATCGAAGTATCTTCTGAACTCACGCTGCTGCTGCCGTTTGACCAGTTCCTGTTCTCCGAACTGCGTCAAATCGACGAAGGACAGCGACTTCGGGCGCTTTTCGTCTCGCACGAGGTGACCCTCACCGGGACTGGCCTCCGCCGAATCGAAGTCGCCCTTCAGCGAGCACAACTGTCGTACATTGCTTGTGTGCCAACCCGCTTCCACCCAGTAGTGGCGGATGAACAGCCGGTGATTCGGCAGATTATCGTCACTGAGGCGAAGGACACAGATTCGTCGGCTGTAGTCTGACGCCGTGCGGGTCGGGAGGCTCCAGGAGACAACCCGCGTCGTGTCGGGAACCAGCGTGCAATGACCCGACCTTTCATTTTCTCTCTGTGGCCGATTTGGCGCCACGGCTGACCAGCCACTCGACTAACGCCCCGGCGTCGCTTCGACGTGCAGCGTCTACCGGGGTAAGCCCGTCGTATCCGATCCAATTGGGGTCAGCGCCCTGCCCAAGGAGATACTCCGCGGACTGACGCTGTCCGCCATGGCACGCGCACCAGAATGCATTTGTGATCTCGTCCGGCAAGGGAGCGCCTGGTTGCGGAGGACGCGGTGACCACGAGGACAACGTGGAAGGATTGTCGGTGGCGAAATGCTTCTCGACACGATCCATTAGCCCTAATGCCGCCGCCTGCCAGAGGGTCGTGCGTGCCCCGCGCTCGACCAGCAGCCTCGCCGCCCGCCACTGCCCAAACGCGACTGCATCGGCCAGCGGCGTGCCGCCGCCAATGACTGCCCCGACCGCTTCGATGTCAGCGCCAGCGTCGAGGAGAGCATCGAGCACTGCCACGTCATCACTGCTGGCGGCCCAATGGAGTGGTGTCTCCGTATGCGGGCCTGTGCATCGAGCGTTCACGTCCGCGCCTGCCGCGATCAGGGCAGCGACAGTCGCCGGAGCGTTCGGGAAATGGCCGGGCCAATCGGTGGCCACATGCAGCAGCGACCGTGGCACCCCGTTGCAATCACGAGTGTCACCAATCTCCGCAGTTGCCAGACCGGGATGCCCATCCAGCAAACGCTGCAACGACACCACGTCGCCCGCGCGGATCGCTGCAACAACTTCAACGCCGAGAGGGTCCTTAGCAGGAATGATCAACATGCACTAATTCCGGTTCGGCTTCTGCAAGTACCCCCCTTATCTCTTCGTTGTCGCCTCGCTCATTTTTACTTCGTCGGCCAACGTGGTAAAGAACTTCTTGGGTCATTCGTAAAGTTTCTCAGAACAGCCGTGGCCTACCAAGATTTAGTCATGGCTCAGTCCTTCCTTGCCGCCGGGAACTCCGCAAGACCTTCACCAGTTCTAAAACCAACAGCGGGATCGCGCCCACGGCGAGCAGCAGGAAGCAATCGGCGAGCGGCATGGATGATGTTTTGAGGAAGCGACCCAAAATCGAGTTGTGATGGCTCCAAACCTGAAGGCCGAATGAAAGGGCAACCACGACGGCGAGGTTGATGTTTGTGAAAAGCGAGATGCGCCAGACGGGCTTGGTCTCGCTGCGAGCGCCGAAGGAACGCAGGAGTTCAGCAAAGACCAGAACGGCGAATGCGTGCGTGCGGGCCATTTCTTCGGTGCCCGTCTTGAGCACATAGAGGTAAACAGCGAACGCCACACCCGCCGTGAGGAAGCCGGTGAGAAACATTGTGCCGAGGAAGCTGCGGTCAGTAATGCGCTCAGACCGGTGGCGCGGCTGGCGCTTCATCACCTCCGGGTCAATTGGGTCGGTGGCGGGAGCGGGAGAGCGGCGTGTGGGGGAAGAGTGTAGA
>DLVS01000730.1:0-421 GCA_003445095.1 Verrucomicrobiales bacterium | reverse complement strand
CGGCTGGCGCTTCATCACGTCCGGATCAATTGGGTCGGTGGCGAGGCAAAGCGCGGGAAGTCCGTCGGTGACGAGATTGATCCAGAGCAGGTGAATCGGTAGGAGCGGCATCGGCAGACCCACGACCACACAGATGGTCATGAGCAGGAGTTCGCCGGTGTTTCCCGCCAGCAGGTATTGGAGCGTCTTGCGGATATTGTCGTAGATGCCACGGCCTTCCTCCACTGCGGCGACGATGGAGGCGAAGTTGTCATCGGTGACAATCATGTCCGCCGCCTGCTTGGTGACTTCCGTTCCCGATTTCCCCATGGCGATGCCCATGTCAGCACCTTTGATGGCGGGTGCGTCGTTCACGCCATCGCCGGTCATCGCGACCACCGCGTCGTTGCCTTTCCAAGCGCGAATGATGCGCAGTTTGTGC